>CAYXEM010000017.1:0-12987 GCA_964464045.1 uncultured Microbacteriaceae bacterium
CGGCCAAGCTGTTCAATCACGAAGCCGGCAACGGTTTCAAAGTGTCCTTCTTCTGGCATTTTCACACCCGAGTGCTCTGCCAACTCATCTGGGCGCCAGCGACCGGGGAAGGTAAACCAATCTCTGGCGTGAACAACGTCGAGCGGTCTGCGATCGTGTTCATCGGCTACCTCGCCAATGAGTTCTTCAACCAAGTCTTCAAGAGTGGCGATTCCAGACGTGCCCCCGTATTCATCGACCACGATGGCCAGTTGATACCCGCGACCGCGCAGCTCAATGAGAAGCGCATCGAGTGGCATGGTTTCTGGCACCTTGACCACGTCGGTTTGGAGGGCAGAGGCAGGAACGTCGTCACGGCGATCGCGCGGAACTGCCATCGCTTGCTTGACGTGAACGACTCCTCGCACATCGTCAATCGAGTCATCAATGACGGGGAAGCGGGAGAAACCAGTCTTCGCCGCGAGCTCAAGAATTTGTGTGGCGGTGTCACCCCGGTGAACCGCGTCAACACTGGTGCGAGGAGTCATCACGTCCTCGGCGTTTAGTTCTGCAAACGCGATCGTCCTTGACAACAAGGTGGCAGTGTCTTGTTCCAACAGCCCCTCGAGTGCGGAGCGCCTGACCAAACTGGCCAACTCGTCCGGAGTTCTTGCTGAGGTGAGCTCTTCCTTGGGCTCGATTCCCATCGATAGCAGGATGCGGTTTGCCGTTCCATTGAGCAGGCTCACGGCAGGTTTGAACACCCAGCTAAAGCCCAACTGCAGGGGAATCAACACACGAGCGGTGGCTTCGGGAACAGCAAGGGCGAAGTTCTTCGGAGCTAACTCTCCGACCACCATCGAAATAAAGGTCGCGAGAATGATGGCCAGCACCGCTCCTACGGGCCGAACGAAATCGCTGGGAACACCGAGGCCAAGGAGCGGGCCAGTCAGCAATGAGCTAATTGCTGGCTCCATGGTGTACCCCGTCAGCAGCGTGGTGAGGGTGATACCCAGTTGCGCGCTGGAGAGATGGGTCGACGTGCGCTTGAGCGCGCTGATGGTGAGGCCATATCCCTTCTCACCTCTGGACCGGCGGGCCTCGAGTTCCGAACGGTCAAGGTTGAGAAGAGCAAACTCGCTCCCCACAAAAACACCTGTTCCCAAAGCGAGCAAGGAGCCCGCAAGAAAAAGCAGCCAGTCGTTGATCACCGGGCACCCCACAGGGCGCCCTTGGGACTATGGCTAGGTTCGGAACGATCTGATGACGAGCAATCCATTTGGTCACAGAATAACAGCCTGATTACACACCGGCGTGGAGGAATTTCACCAAGGAATGACCAGGTAGCATTGAATAATTCGTTGCCAGCCCCTTGAGATACAGCACAGCTGAGAGTAGGCCTTGACCAGTGTCGGATAGTGATGCGGGAAACCCATCGAGCACCATAGACCTCACTGACTTTGGAGCCAATTCATGGCTCGTTGACGAAATGCGGGAAGCGTATCTGCGCGACCCCGAGTCAGTGGACAAGAAGTGGTGGCCTCTGTTCAACGGAGGCGCCACAATCGCAGAGCCTCAAGCCGCTGCCCCTGTCGCTGACACCCCAGCGCCCTCCACGGGATCGGTGTCTACCGTCGAGGCGAAAACTACGTCCGTAGCCCCTAAGGCTCAACCGATTCCCGCCGAGGTCACCCAAAGCGCACCTGCTGCCCCTACTGAAACAGGCGAGGATGAGGTAAGCCCTCTTCGCGGAATCGCGAAGTCTCTTGCCACCAACATGGACCAGTCCATCGAGGTCCCCACTGCGACCAGTGTTCGCACCGTTCCCGCGAAGTTGATGATCGACAACCGCATTGTGATCAACAACCACCTGCGCCGCACCCGCGGTGGAAAAATTTCATTCACTCACCTCATCGCCTGGGCGATGGTGCGCGCTCTCAAAGACTTTCCGGGCCAAAACGTCTTCTACGACATCCGAGATGGCAAGCCGGTTGCGGTCAAGCCAGCCCACATTAACCTCGGTATCGCGATTGACCTGCCCAAGCCCGATGGCACGCGATCGCTGGTTGTTCCAGGCGTCAAGCGCTGTGAGTACATGGGCTTTGGAGAGTTCATCACCGCCTACGAAGACGTCGTCAAACGCGCCCGTGAGGGCAAGCTCGACACCTCGGATTTCATGGGCAACACCATCTCATTAACCAACCCAGGTGGTATTGGAACTGTTCACTCCGTTCCCCGTTTGATGAAGGGGCAGGCATCGATCATCGGTGCCGGTGCACTGGAATACCCTGCCGAGTTCCAAGGCTCTGCCAAGACCTCACTGTCTGATCTGGGTATTGGCAAGACCATCACCCTCACCTCGACCTATGACCACCGCGTTATCCAGGGTGCAGGCTCGGGACAGTTCCTCGCGAAAATTCACGAGTTGCTCATCGGTGGCGATGGATTCTACGAAGACATCTTCGCGGCGCTTCGCATCCCCTACATGCCCATCCACTGGGCCGAAGACATCGCCGTTGACCACGCAGACCAGGTCAATAAGACCGCACGTGTTCAAGAGCTGATCAACGCCTTCCGCGTTCGCGGCCACCTGATGGCAGATATTGACCCGCTGGAATATCGCCAGCGCTCTCACCCCGACCTTGAGATCGAAAGTCACGGGTTGACCTTCTGGGACCTCGACCGCGAGTTCGTGACTGGAGGATTCGGTGGCCGTCGCACCATGCTGCTGCGCGAGATCCTCGGTGTACTGCGCGACTCTTACTGCCGCACGGTTGGCGTGGAGTACATGCACATCCAAGACCCCACTCAGCGCAAGTGGTTCCAAGAGCACATCGAAAAGCCCTACGAAAAGCCTTCTCACGACGCGCAAATGCGAGTGTTGAGCAAGCTCAACCAAGCAGAGGCGTTTGAAACCTTCCTGCAGACCAAGTACGTAGGCCAAAAGCGCTTCAGCTTGGAGGGTGGAGAATCCACCATCACGTTGGTTGATGAAATCCTGCAGAAAGCTGCCGAAGAGCACCTTGATGAGGTGGCCATTGGGATGGCCCACCGCGGACGTCTGAATGTCTTAGCCAACATTGCCGGTAAGACGTACGGCCAGATTTTCCGCGAGTTTGAAGGAACTCAAGACACCGGCACTGTTCAAGGCTCGGGTGACGTGAAATATCACCTAGGAACAGAAGGCACCTACACGGCGCCAAGCGGCGAAAAGGTTCCTGTCTACCTCGCTGCAAACCCTTCCCACCTTGAAGCGGTCAACGGCGTACTCGAAGGAATTGTCCGGGCCAAACAGGATCGTATGGAGCCTGGACGCTACGGAGTTCTCCCTGTCTTAATCCACGGAGACGCGGCCATGGCCGGCCAGGGTGTGGTGATGGAAACCCTGCAGATGTCACAGCTTCGCGCCTACCGCACGGGTGGAACCGTCCACGTGATTGTCAACAACCAGGTGGGCTTCACAACTCTCCCCCACGATTCGCGCTCCACCGTCTACTCATCGGACGTTGCGAAAACCATCCAAGCGCCAATCTTCCACGTCAACGGGGATGACCCCGAAGCCGTGATGCGCGTGGCTGAACTGGCGTTTAAGTACCGCCAGGAATTCCACGGCGACATCGTGATTGACATCGTCTGTTACCGCCGTCGCGGCCACAACGAAGGCGATGACCCGTCGATGACGCAGCCCTTGATGTACAACCTGATCGAGGCAAAGCGCAGTGTTCGCACCCTCTACACCGAATCTTTGGTGGGTCGTGGCGACATCACCCCTGAACAATTCGAGGCGGCTCAAACCGACTTCCAACACCGTTTGGAAGAAGCCTTCGCAGAAACCCACGCTGTTCAAACTGGGTCAATGTCTGTTGTGAAAGACGACCGCGGTGCGATGTCGGATGTGGAGCGGCCACAAGCCCAACGAGACGACACCGTTGAGACCCCCGCCACCACAGGGGTGGCTCTCGAGGTGGTCCACGCCATTGGTGACGCTCACCAAAACATTCCCGCAGGCTTTAATGTTCACCCCAAGCTCGCTGCGTTGCTAGAAAAGCGCCTCGACATGAGTCGAAATGGTGACATCGACTGGGGCTTTGGAGAGCTTCTTGCTGTTGGTTCACTCTTGCTGGAGGGAACCCCCGTTCGACTGGCAGGTCAAGATTCGAGACGTGGAACCTTCGTTCAGCGCCACGCGGTCATGCACGACCGAGTAAATGGTCAAGAGTGGCTGCCCCTGATGAACCTCTCGGATGGCCAAGCACGTCTGTCGATTTATGACTCGTTGCTCAGTGAATACGCAGCACTTGCTTTCGAATACGGATACTCCGTGGAGCGCCCTGATTCGCTGGTGATGTGGGAGGCGCAGTTTGGTGACTTCGTCAACGGCGCCCAGACCGTAATCGATGAGTTCATTTCTTCTGCCGAGCAAAAATGGGGCCAGCGCTCTGGTGTGGTGATGTTGCTTCCACACGGCTACGAGGGTCAAGGCCCAGACCACTCATCTGCCCGTATTGAGCGTTTCTTGCAGCTGGCCGCAGAAGACAACATGACGATTGCTCGCCCGTCTACTCCTGCCTCCTACTTTCATCTGCTTCGTCGCCAGGCGTACCAGCGTCCACGCAGGCCGCTGGTGGTGTTCACCCCGAAGGCAATGCTTCGCCTCAAGGGCGCGAGCTCTGGCGTGGAGGAGTTCACCAGTGGCGTGTTCCAACCGGTGCTCGGAGACCACGGCGTTGATGCCGCGCAGGTCACCAGGGTCTTGCTCCATGCAGGAAAGATTCATTACGACTTGAAGGCAGAGCGCGAAACGCTCAACGCTAATCACGTCGCTCTGGTACGTCTCGAGCAGTTCTATCCGCTGCCGGAAGACGAGCTTCGCGCGGAAATGGCGAAATATCCCAACGCGGAATTTGTCTGGGTGCAAGACGAGCCAGAAAATCAGGGAGCATGGCCCTTCCTCGCACTAGAGGCTCTGGGTCGCGCGCTTCCGTCCATGCGAGTCATTTCACGCCCCGCATCGGCATCGCCTGCGACCGGTTCGTCAAAGCGGAGCAATGACGAGCTTCGCGCGATCCTGGACCGCTCGTTCGCATAAGGACCCACAGACCCCGCGAAGTGGCCAATAAGGCCACTACCCTGGAATATCTATGACCGGTGATCACATTTCGTCTGGCGCTACGGCGCCTTTTATGGCGCCCAGAGCTCCAAAAACACTCGATGCGACACTGAGTATTCCCGGATCCAAATCACTCACGAATCGCGAACTAGTCCTCGCCGCGCTAGCGGATAAGCCTTCCACGATCCGTGGGGGGCTTGTTGCTCGAGACACAGAGTTAATGATGAAGGCTCTTCGTCAACTCGGTGCCACCATCACGTCACAAAAAAGCTCTGACGGTGTTCCCCAGTGGCATATCACCCCGATCAACTTCACAAGTCTCTCCACCGAACCCATCGTCATTGATTGTGGTCTCGCGGGCACCGTGATGAGGTTCTTGCCCCCGATTGCTCTCTTGGGCTTCCAACCAGTCACCTTCACTGGGGACGAGCAAGCCAAAGCCAGGCCAATGGGCGCCATCATTGATGCACTTCGCCAATTGGGCGCCAAGGTCGATGATGGCGACACAGGCACGCTGCCCTTCACCGTCACGCCGGGTGGGCTCCCCACAGACGACCACACCATTCGCATCGACGCCTCGGCATCGAGCCAGTTCGTGAGCGGTTTACTTCTTGTCTCCGCACGCTTTCCTGCCGCAATCACGGTGGAGCACTCAGGGGCATCTGTTCCCTCGCTGCCCCATATCGAAATGACGATGCGGTGTTTGGCCGATCGCGGCGTAGATGTCGACTTCTCTGGCAGCGGCAAGTGGTCAGTCATGCCACAGACCATCCAGGCCCGAGACCTCACTATTGAGCCTGATCTGTCCAACGCCGCTCCCTTCCTCGCTGCCGCGCTCGTGGCCGGGGGAAGCGTCAGCATTCGGGACTGGCCTATTCACACCACCCAGGTGGGCGACCAACTACGGACTCTCTTGGCCGATTTCGGTGGACTCGTTGACCGCGAAGGCGACGTGGTCACTGTTCAAGGCGCTGGGGTGGGCCCTGGGGTGACTCTGCGCCCTGTCAACCTCGACCTCTCCGCAGCAGGCGAGCTTGCGCCCACACTGATTACCCTGGCGCTATTTGGCTCGGGAACCTCGATTTTCTCGGGAATTGGTCATTTGCGCGGCCATGAAACAGACCGGTTAGCGGCGATGGTGGAAAACATCACCGCGCTTGGCGGTGTCGCAACAGAAACCGCAGACGGCATCATCGTGACCCCTGCCCCGCTTCGAGCGGGAATGTGGAAGGCATTTGGTGATCACCGCATGGCGACCTCAGGCGCCCTGGTCGGCCTTGCGGTCGATGGTGTTGCAATTGATGACATAGGTCAAACCGCGAAGACTTTGCCGGAGTTTGTTGAGCTTTGGACTCAGATGCTCGCTGGAGGATCTGAGTGAGTCCTCGCGACTTTGGCAGCGACGAGTGGATTGATCGACTCGAAGAAGAAGCCGACCTCGCAGGACGCTCAAACCGCCCGCGCACCAAGAGACGACCCACTCACGAGTCAGCCCAACCTGCTCGGGTGATTGGTGTGGATCGAGGCCGCTATCGCCTCGTCCTGAATGACTCCTCCGACATTGCTCTGACAGCCAATAGGGCTCGCGAGCTTCGCAAAGAGTCCATTGTCGTGGGCGACATTGTTGATGTCGTCGGTGATGTCAGCGGCGATGAGGGGAGCCTTGCTCGAATTGTGAGAATCCAAGAGCGACGCAACGTTCTTCGCAGGAGTGCCGACGACACAGACCAGGTTGAACGCGTCATCGTTGCCAACGCGGATTTGTTGTTGATGGTGGTGGCAGCTGCCAATCCAGAGCCGAGACCACGGCTGATCGATCGCTACGTAGTCGCAGCGCTTGATGCGGGGATCGACCCCGTGTTGTGTGTCACCAAGACCGATCTCGCCGAAGCCTCGGAACTCATTGACTACGCGTCTGGCCTCGATATTCCCGTTTTTTCACTGAGCACTGAAGGCGGCGACGATCTGTCGAAACTCCGTGAGCTGCTGCGCGACAAAATAACGGTCGCCGTTGGCCACTCTGGTGTGGGGAAGTCCACTCTCGTCAATCGTCTTGTCCCCAGCGCTCACCGTGAAGTTGGCCATGTCAACGAGACAACGGGGCGCGGTCGCCACACATCGTCCTCGAGCGTGTCGCTGGCACTACCTGAAGGCGGATGGATCATCGACACTCCAGGTGTGCGCTCCTTTGGCCTCGGCCATGTCACCCCAGACGCCATCGACCGAGGGTTCCCCGACTTAGCGGAGTGGTTAGACCAATGCCCGAGGGGGTGCGAGCACCTGGTCGATGAACCAGATTGCGGCCTTAACCTGCGCAAGGCCTCCGGTGGGCTCTCTGATCGACAACTCACCAGGATTGATTCACTGCAACGACTTCGCGCCTTGTCTCAAACCGATAGTTACTAACTGGACTACCCTCGAAACGTGGCTCTCACATTCACCTCCGCTGACGATTTGTCCCTCGCGTTGTCCTTGGCTGAGGCAGCCGACCGCGTCTCTATGGATCGCTTTCGCGCTCAAGACTTAGAAATCTCCACTAAACCAGACCGCACGCCTGTCACCGACGCCGATCGTGCGGTTGAGGACATCATTCGCGACGCCATTCGAGATGCAAGGCCTAGAGACCAGATCCTGGGTGAAGAGCGCGGCCACTCAGGTGGCACCGAAAGTGGGCGCGAATGGGTCATTGACCCCATCGATGGAACCGCAGGGTTCCTTCGGGGAATGCCAATCTGGGCGACCATGATTGCCCTCAGCATTAATGGCATCCCGCAGGTGGGTGTCATCAGCGCTCCCGCGCTTGGCCGACGCTGGTGGGCCGCTGAGGGCCATGGGGCGTGGATGAGTGAAAACGGCGTCGAGCGTCAACTGAGTGTGAGCAAAGTCGCCTCACTCTCTGACGCGTCAATTACCTACAACTCTCTCCCTGGTTGGATTGGCGCAGGACGAGGCGATCAAGCAGTTGCCCTTGCTACACGTGCGTGGCGAGCAAGGGCCGTCGGTGATTTTTGGGGCTTCATGCTCGTCGCAGAAGGATCCATGGATGTCTGCGGCGAGTTTGACCTCCAGCCCTACGACATCGCGGCACTCTGGCCGATTGTCACCGAAGCAGGAGGCCGTTTCACCTCCGTTGATGGCGAGCAGAGCCTTGCCGCGGGTTCAGCCCTGGCAACGAATGGGCTCCTCCACGACGAAGTTCTCTCCCTCGTGGCGCCGAAGTGATCCGCACTCTCATCCCCATCGCGCTCACCTCACTGGTGTTGTCGGGATGCCAGTCGCTTCGAGGCCCCAGTGCTGAGGCGGAGCAATCATTGCTTCGACTAGAAGTGGGTACATGCCTCAACGATGTCGAGCAACCCATTGGTCAAGACATGACCGATGTGCCATTGGTGCCCTGCGATGAGCCGCACGAATCAGAAGTCTTTGCGGAAATACTGCTGAATGACGAATCATTCCCCGGAATTGACGCGATTACCGAAGCTGCCAGTACAGGCTGTCTGGAAGAGTTTTCTCGCTTTATCGGAGTGGACTACCAGAACTCAACGCTTAGTTTCCACTACTACTACCCCACGGAAACAAGCTGGAGTGTGGGCGACCGCTCAATCTTCTGTGTTGGCTTTGAGCCAGGTGCTCTTACTACGGGCACACTCGCTGATTCCAAGCGCTAAACACTCCGGGGAACGATTCCTCGCACAGCATCTGCGGTAACGGGAATTGGGTCACTGATCTCTCCGACGAATTCTCCGTTTTCGAAGTTCCTAAAGCCCAGCAGGTTCCACTTTCCATCGGGCCCCTGGATCAAACGCCCCGCATAGACAAGATCCTGCTCAAAGGCATGGGCATTGGTGAAGTCCAAATCAGACAGATCGGCATTACACACCACCGAGTAGGTAGCATCGCGCTGACCGAAGGCTTCTTGGCGCGAAGAAGACAGCTCCCTCCAACCACAACAGAAGAGAACAATGGGGATTCCATCGACAATCTCGAATTGGAGAACCTCGAGCTGTCCGAAGCCTTGCCCCGGCGCAGAGAGGGGTTCTTTCACCGTCCAGTTGACGAGATCATCAGATACTGCGTGACCGGCAACTCCACGTGTGCGCGGGTCTCCTTCGTTGGCACGGGCCGTTATGAGCATGTGCCACTGGTCGCTTCCTGGCATGCGAAATACCCACGGGTCGCGCCAGGCCTGGTCGTGCCACAGGTCAGTGTCGAGAAGCTCGTACCAGGTGGGGTCTGCTTCCACGAGGGGCTCTGTACCGAGCTTCTCCCAGGTGATGAGGTCTTTGGATGTCGCCGCGCCAACGCGCTGGATGAGCCCGCCGTCTTCCCGAGACGAGCCGGTGTAGAACATCCACCAGGTTCCATCGTCTGCTCTGATGACCGAACCCGTCCAGGTCGTCCAGGAGTCAAAGGCTGGTTGATCACTGGGCGATAGGGCGTCGGAAAGCATCTCCCAGTTCACGAGGTCCTTGGAGATGGCGTGGCCAACGATGGGACTTCGGTGTCGAAGCTCAGGGTCACCCAGCGACCGATCGGCTGACAGGAAGAAGGCGTGGCATACATCGCCGTCCCACACGTACCAGGAATCCCAAATCCAGCGCTTATCTAAGCGAATCGCCACTTACTGCTCCATCTTTCTAGTCTCGTTTGCCATCAGCAGAGCTCCGGGTCCCACCCGGGCGTGTGAGGCGGCTACTACTTAACGGCTCCCGCGGACACTCCAGAAATAATCTGGCGCTGCAGGATGAAGTAGAAGATCACAATGGGGATCATCGACATCACCAGAGCTGCCATCGCCAATCCATAATCGGAGGTGTACTGGCCGTAGAAGACGTAAGTCCGCAGTGGGAGCGTTCTCGATTCTTCTCTCAACACGAGGTTCGGCAACAAGAAGTCGTTCCAGATCCACAATCCATTGATGATGGCAACGGTGGCCGTGACCGGACCCAGCATCGGGAAAATGACTCGCCAGAACGTCCGCCAGGAATTTGCGCCGTCAATTGAGGCCGCTTCGTCGAGCTCCACCGGGATGTTCTTGATGAAGCCGTGGTAGAGGAATGTGGACATAGCCACACCGAAGCCAACGTAAAAGAACATCAGCCAAAATCTGCTGTTGAGCATGTTGAGGTTTCCAAAGAAGCCCACGAACGGCACCATCAATGCCTGGAACGGCACAATCATAGATGTCACCAAAATAAGGAAGATTCCCGACGCTGTCTTGGTTTTTGACCGTGCCAAATAGTAGGCAAGCATCGACGAGGTCAGAATTAGCGCCACCAGCGAGGAGGTCGTCACGATGATGGAGTTTCCCAGCGCCTGCCAGTACTCCATCCTGTCTGCTGCTTCGGTGAAGTTCTCCCACAAGAACGCCTCAGGCCACTTCAGTGGCTCCGCACGCACCTCTCGTCGCGCCTTAAGGGAGTTCAGCAGCACGAGAATGAACGGGAACGCATACATGACGGCAAATACGGCGCCAATCGCGAACCAGAATCGAAGGATAAACTTGCCGGATTTCATCGCTGCACCTCGAATCTCTTCGTGATCACGACTTGCGTGAGCGCTGCGGCGGTAATAATCAAGAACATGATTACCGCTTGGGATTGTCCAGTCGCAAAGTTTCCGTAGTTAAACGCCTCTTGGAACACATGCAGCGACACCAACTCAGTTGTCCGGTAGGGCCCTCCACCATTCAGCGACACGTTGACGTCGTAGGCCATGAAGGCGTTTCGGATCGTCAGGAACATGGAGATGGTGAAGGCCTGAGCCATCAGAGGAAGCTTGATCGATACCAGGGTGCGCAGGCCTGTCGCGCCATCTACTAAGGCCGCCTCAAGGACATCCTTTTCGATGCTCATTAGACCCGTGACATAGATGATCATCATGTAGCCCGACATCTGCCAGACCGTCACAATCACTAGCGCCCAGAAGGATGTCTCTGTGCTCAGCAGCCAGTTTTCCTTAAAGAAGGGGAGATTGAGATTGTCAGAAATTGTGGGGAATGCGGCTCCAAAGAGGAACTGCCAAATCATTCCCAGAATCACGCCACCGATGAGGTTTGGCACAAAGAACATGGTGCGAAGAACATTGACACCCTTCAGCGGCATGGTGACCAAGAGGGCGAGCCCAAAACCCACCAAGTTGACCAAGATCAAACATGCGATCACATAGGCGAAGGTAACGCCGAGGGAACTCCAGAACTTTTCGTCCTGGAAAGACGTGAGGTAGTTGTCGAAGCCGACGAATTCAGTGGCGTCGAATCCATCCCAGTTGGTGAACGTGTAGTACACACCGCGGAAGAACGGGACCACGAGAACAAAAACAAAAACGAGAAGAGGGAACGCTGCGAAAATTCCGAAGCGACGAAGCTCTTCTCGTCTGGCAAACAATTGCGTCTTCTTTGACACTGATCGACCTCTTTAAGTGTTGTGGTTCCCTCCCTGGAGATTATCTCTCCAGGGAGGGAACCATCAAGGTGTTGCTCTTAGCTTTCGCTAAAGGCGATTACTACTGCATCCAGGCGTCTTGCAGCTCAGCTGCGAGACCTGCGCGGTCAATCTGACCGTCGTAGTACTTCTGCATAGAAGCGCCGTAGATGTTCTGCAGACCTGCAGGGTAGTTGCTGAATACCCACTGGAGAGTCTTTCCAGCGTTTACGTACTCGGAGATTTCATTTGCCATGTAAGTGGCAGGTGCAACCTCGAAGCCGGAGTAAACAGGGATGAAGTTCATGCCGCCCTCTTCAACAGGACCGGCCCAACGAGCCTGTCCCTCAGGGGTGGTGATGAACCAAGAGAGGAACGCAATAGCACCGGCGCGCTCTTCCTCGGTCGACTGCTCTTCATCGATCAAGAAGTAACCGGGGACACCCACCGAGATGGAGTCGTTTCCATAAGTGCTTGCGTCATCGGTGGTAGGTACTGGCATTACGCCGTACTGGTTGTCAGGACCTTCAAGGAGAAGGTTGGGCTCTGCCCAGTTACCCATGAACCAGAATCCAACTTCACCATCGGCGAGGTTGTACATACCGGTGTCGTAGTCCTCGTCAGCGATCGAAGCGCTGTCGATTGAGTACTCCTTGAACAGGTCCATGGTGTCGAGCCAGTTGTTGAACTGGTCGTCAGCAATGAGGTCCTTGGTTCCAGCAGCGAGCTCGTCGAGAACGGCGAGACGTGCAGCACGGTCGTCAGACACGGTTGCAGCGTAGATGTTGGTGAAGTGAGCACCAAGCGACCACCACAGTCCGGAGAAGTGGATAGCGGAGCGGCCAGTTGCCTCAACAGCCTGGAAGGCTGCCTCGAGGTCGCTACGGGTCTTGATGGTGCTGGGGTCTACACCAGCTTCGTCGAGAACGGTCTTGTTGTAGAGCAGACCGAAAGCCTCAGCGGTCGAAGGAATACCTACGATGCGGCCATCAATGGTGGCGAAGTCGAGGGTTCCAGGAGCTGCGAGACCTGCAAGCTCAGTTCCGGTCCAGTCCATGACGCGTGATGCCATGTCAGGAACTTCCATGTTGGTGTAAGAGAGAACAGGAGCTTCGCCTGCTTCGTACATGGGGGTGATGTCACCGAGGTAGGTTCCGCCTTCAGCGGTCTCGATGATCTTTACCTCTACACAGTCAGAGTTGGTGCTGTTGTATTCGTCAACAGCTGCAGTGAACTCTTCCTTGATCTCGGGCTTGATGGTGCCGAGCATGGTCACCTCGGTTGGGGTCGAGCACGACTCAGCAGCGGCGTCTCCCGCTCCAGCGTCAGCCGATCCAGCGTCGGTGGCTGCAGATGCACAACCGCTCAGGACCAGAGCTGCGGCAGCAGCGAGGCCTGCGAATGCGGATGCACGATGACTCAAAGTAGCCATTGAGTGTTTCCTTTCAAATAGGTAAAGGGGCACGAATGCCCCTT
>CAYXEM010000018.1:0-12605 GCA_964464045.1 uncultured Microbacteriaceae bacterium
CGATTTCCACTGAGCAAGGACCAGTCGAAATCCTCAAAGGCGTCGACCTCACCATCAACCAGGGCGAGACCCACGCCATCATGGGCCCCAACGGCTCCGGAAAGTCCACCCTCGCCTACACAATCGCTGGTCACCCTCGCTACGAGGTAACCGGTGGATCGATCACCCTTGACGGTGAAGACGTGTTGGAGATGTCCGTTGACGAGCGTGCCAAGGCAGGCCTATTTCTCGCGATGCAGTATCCCGTCGAGATTCCCGGGGTGACCGTGACGAACTTCCTGCGCACCGCTAAGACTGCAATCGATGGGAAGGCTCCAGCGCTTCGCCAGTGGGTGGGCGATCTCAAGGAGGCAATGTCGTCGTTGAAGATGGAGTCTGGCTTCGCAGAGCGCAATGTGAACGAGGGCTTCTCCGGTGGAGAGAAGAAGCGCCACGAGATCATGCAACTTCAGGTTCTCAAGCCACGTTTCGCTGTACTCGATGAAACCGACTCTGGTCTGGACGTTGACGCGCTCAAGATCGTGTCTCAAGGTGTCAACAAGGCCAAGGAAGACACGGGCCTCGGCGTCTTGTTAATTACCCACTACACGCGGATTCTGCGCTACATCGAGCCAGACTTCGTGCACGTCGTGGTGGCCGGGAAGATTGTTGAAGACGGCGGACCAGAGCTAGCCGAGCGACTCGAAAACGAGGGCTACGACCGTTACCTCGCTCCACAAGGCGCGTAAGACATGCCCACTGCGCTGAGCGACGAACGCTTTGATGAATTCCAAGAGGCACTCAAAGACGTCATCGACCCTGAACTCGGGGTCAACATTGTTGATCTGGGTCTCATTTATGACCTGAGTTGGGATGACGAAGAAGACGCCCTCATCTTGAGCATGACGCTCACCTCCGCAGGGTGTCCACTCACCGACGTCATTGAAGAGGAAGTCGGGAAGGCTCTGGATACCCACGCCGAGCGCTTCCGAATCAATTGGGTCTGGATGCCGCCCTGGGGTCCTGAGCGCATTAGCGAAGATGGCCGCGACATGATGAGGGCATTGGGCTTTAGCATTTAGAGCTCTCGTCATTTCACCCGAAGGGTCCCATGCTGCAGGTCACTGACCTTGAAGTGCGCGTTGGTGCGCGCCTGTTGATGTCCGAGGTCTCCTTCACCATCCAACCCGGCGACACGGTCGGGCTGGTGGGACGAAACGGTGCCGGTAAAACAACTCTCACCAAGGTGCTCGCTGGTGATTTAGCGCCCGCGAATGGTTCTGTAAACCACCAGGGGGCCATTGGCTATCTTCCCCAAGATCCACGGGCAGGAGACCCCGAACAACTTGCCGGGCACCGCATTCTTGACGCGAGGGGTCTTGCGTCCCTGCAGGCACGAATAGATAAGGCCACAGCTGAAATGGGCAGCGAAGACCCTGCAATCGCCGAAAAAGCAATGGCCCGATACGCCAGAGCCCACGATGAATTTGTCAGCGCCGGAGGGTACGCCGCCGAAGCTGAGGCTGCGACAATCGCGAGTAACCTTAGCCTGCCCCAAAGCGTCTTGAAACAACCCCTTGGCACCCTCTCTGGAGGTCAGCGGCGACGCATTGAACTTGCCCGAATCCTGTTTCATAACGCACCGGTGATGATTCTGGATGAGCCCACCAACCACCTGGATCAAGATTCGGTGGTCTGGCTCCGAGAGTTCCTCCGCACATACCAAGGCGCTGCAATAGTGATCTCCCACGACGTGGAGCTTGTTGAGCATTCGGTGAACCGCGTGTTCTACCTCGACGCGATGAGACAGGTCATCGATATCTACAACATGGGCTGGAAGCACTACCTACAAGCCCGTGAAGCTGATGAGGAGCGCCGGCGTCGCGAACGGGCCACCGCAGAGCGCAAGGCCACCAGCCTTCACGAACAGGCCGCCAGATTCGGGGCAAAGGCGTCTAAAGCCTCCGCTGCGCATCAGATGCGCGCCCGCGCAGAAAAGCTCATGGCAGGCCTCGACGAGCAAGTGGCACAAGAGCGGGTGGCGGCAATCCGTTTCCCCACTCCCGCACCGTGTGGGAAGACTCCGCTATTTGGTCACAACCTGTCGAAGTCATACGGCTCACTCGAAATCTTCACGGCAGTGGATCTCGCCATCGACAAGGGCAGCAAAGTCGTCGTCCTCGGTCTCAACGGAGCAGGCAAGACAACGTTGCTGCGCATTCTGGCGGGAGTAGACCACCCCGACACCGGAGAGATCGAGGCGGGGCACGGTTTACGCCTTGGCTATTACGCGCAGGAGCACGAAACACTCGATGTGAACCAGAGCGTGCTCGACAACATGCTTCGCGGGAGCGACGTGAGTGAAGTCGAGGCCCGACGTATTTTGGGATCATTCCTCTTTACAGGAGACGATGTCCACAAGCCGGCGGGTGTTCTCAGCGGGGGCGAGAAAACACGTCTGGCCCTCGCGTCGCTGGTGGTCTCAGGTGCGAACTTGTTGCTACTTGATGAGCCCACCAACAACCTCGACCCCGCAAGCCGCGAGGAGATCCTTCGCGCTCTCAACGCCTACGAAGGAGCGGTCGTCCTGGTCAGCCACGATGAGGGCGCTGTGGACGCACTGTCGCCCGAACGAGTCTTAATCCTGCCCGATGGAGTGGAAGACCTGTGGGGCCGAGATTACGAGGAGCTCGTTAGCCTCGCGTAGCTTCCCACTGGTCAAGAAGCTCATCCTCGACATCTTGATCTGTGCGATTCCTGGGGCGCGCTGGGGCGTCAACGTCGTTGACCAGGCGATAGTCCTCTCGCAGCAGATAGCCCCACGCCACGAAGCCGAGGAGGGCAAAGAGGAACCATTGAACGGTGTAGCTCAAGTGAGGGCCTTCATCGGCGGCTGGACGCTCGAGGAGCGCCGGCATAGGGCTCGTGGAAGGGTCTTCAGAGGACAATGCCACATACGCACGTGTATCCAAAGGCACCCCGGTCAATTGAGCGAGAGTGCCAAGATGAATCGTCGCAACTTGGCCCTCTGGCGCAGAGCGTCCGTCAATAATCGGCTCGCTGGCGAAGAGTCGACCTGTGACTGTGACTAATCCGTCTGGGGGAGTGGGAATCACATCCGGGTAATCCTGCTGTTCCCCCGTGGGCACCCACCCACGATTGACGAGAACCCACTCGCCGGTACCGAGCTGGAAGGGTACGAGTATTTCGAAACCGACTTGGGAGAAGCGTGGCCTGGTACGCACTAAGACGGTCTTTGCCGCGTCATAGTGCCCCTGGATCGATACCGGAGTCCATCGCAAGTCGTCGTCCCACGACTGACCCATTGCCAACGCATCAAAGAAGCCGACCGGCTCCTGTGCGAAATGAGCCTCGACTCTCTCAATTTCAGCGACCTTCTGACCGCGACGATCCCACTGCCACAGCCCGAACAGGCTTGTGATAACGGCGAACACCACAGCCACCGCGAAGTATGACATCCATTTGAGGGTGAAGGCATGCCTGATCAGACTCATTCAGACCCTCCTAACTCGCGCACAGCAACGGGAAACTGGCGTGCCCCAAGATAGTCGACGAAGAATTGCTGATGCTCTGCACACGAGAGCCAAATTTTTTCCCTCGATTCGTCGTGAATCTTGGGATTGCGCCAGACAATCTCCGTGGTGGCGTGTTCGAGGCAGCCCTTTCTCGAACACCTCAGCGAATCTGGGCCAACTTCTCCGAGCACGCTCACTGCTTAGGTGAGAGAGGCACGAGCGCGCCTGGGGTGTAAGCGGTCGCGGCCTGACCCCGACGATCTACCTGGTTAGCCACCACCACCGCCAGGTACGGCAAGACAACGGCTCCCGCAGCAGGAAGGAGCAACCACCAGCCCGGCGCAATAAAACAGGCCCCGATGCAGACAAGACGAAGTCCCATCGCGACGGAATATTTCACCATACGTTGGCGCCGCTCATCGACCGGTGACACCGGAAGCGAAGTGATGCTGTGTGGCTGAGCCATAGTGGCCCCATCGTAGAACTCTTCCCTGCACGTATGCTTGACAACTATGACAACTCCTCGCACTGTTCTCATCACCGGTGGTAACCGCGGAATTGGCTACGCCATGGCGGAAGCATTCTTAGCCCAGGGTCACCGCGTCGCAGTCACCGCACGCTCGGGTAACGGCCCAGATGGTGCTTTGACAGTCACTGCCGATGTCACAGACGGCGCAAGTCTGGACTCTGCCCTGGCCGAGGTAGAGCAACAGCTTGGGCCCATCGAAGTACTGGTGGCGAACGCGGGCATTACCCGGGACACTCTGATTTTGCGCATGTCCGATGAGGACTTCGAAGACGTAATTAACACCAACCTCACCGGTGTCTTCCGGGTCGTCAAGCGCGCAATCAAGTCAATGGTGAAGGCTCGCTTTGGGCGAGTCATTCTCATCTCCAGCGTCGTGGGCCTCTACGGCTCTGCGGGGCAGGTCAACTACTCATCGGCAAAGGCTGGCCTCGTCGGTTTTGCCCGCTCACTCACTCGTGAGCTGGGCGGTCGCGGAATCACCGCAAACGTTGTTGCACCCGGTTTTATCGAAACCGACATGACGGCAGTGCTCAGCGACGAGCAGCGTTCGACCTACATGGCGGCGATTCCTGCAGGCCGCTTCGCGGAACCGTCTGAAGTTGCCGGAGTCGTCTCCTGGCTGGCATCCGACCACGCCGGTTATATCTCAGGAGCGGTGATTCCCGTTGACGGTGGCCTAGGAATGGGCCACTAATCAGGTAAATAGTCGATTACGCGGGACAGATCCCGCTCATCGATTGATACCAGTGCGCGCTCACGCACAATCGGCTTTGCCACAAATGCGACAGAGACGGCAGCTTCCGACATCATCACCAGGTCGTTAGCACCATCGCCCACCGCGACGGTGTGCGTAGATGGAACACCCCATCGCTGGGCCCAATGGAGCAGCCATGTCTTTTTCGCCTCTGCATCAATAATCGGGCCGTCGACCTCTCCCGTGAGAACCCCCTGGGAGCGACCCAGGCGGTTTGCGCGCCAGTCGTCTAGGCCCAGTCCAGTGGCAAGGGGGTCGATGAGTTCATGAAATCCTCCCGACACCGCGCACACCCGACCCCCGCGACGGTGAACTTCGTCAACAAGTGCTTTGGCGCCGAAGGTAGCGCTCACGCGCTCAGCAACAGCATCAACGGCTGCGGTGCTCAAGCCCTTGAGTGTCCGCACGCGTTCGATCAGTGACGCCGCAAAGTCGAGCTCCCCAGCCATCGACTTCAGGGTGATCTCGGACACTAGACGTTGCACCTCTGGCCCAGCCTCTTTCGCGATTTCGTCGATTCCTTCTTCGTTTGCCAGAGTCGAATCAACATCAAGCACCACGAGAAGTGGTGCAACAGGCTCACTCACGCAACGACCATGCCCTTGGCCACAACTGTCAGTCCAGATTCCGTGACGGTGAAACCGCGGGAGCGATCAAGGTCAGGGTCCACACCGATAGTCGCTCCAGGAGCGACCACTACGCCCTTATCGAGGATGGCGCGGCGAACAATCGCCCCTTCGCCGATTGCGACTTTCTCGAACACAACGGAATCGCTCACCTCTGCTCCAGAGAGGATGCGCACCCACGGGCCCACCACACTTCTCGTGACTTTCGCACCCTTAACCAGGCAGCCAAGCCCCACCAGTGACTCGGTCATTTCTCCGGCCTGACCTTTGTCATCTTGTGCAAACTTTGCCGGAGGGGAATTCCACTGTTGGGTGTAAATCGGCCACTCGTTATTGAAGAGGTTAAATTCCGGCTCTGCCGAGATGAGATCTTGGTGAGCGTCGAAGAACGAATCGATGGTTCCTACATCGCGCCAATACAGGCGATCGCGAGCGGTTGAACCCGGAACGTCGTTCTCGGTCATGTCGTAGACAAATGCTTCGTTTCGCGCCACAAAGGCAGGAATGACATCGCCACCCATGTCGTGGTTTGACTCGTCGAGCTCTGCGTCGTCAATAACGGCCTTCATCAACACGTCAGCGTTGAAAACATAGTTACCCATCGACGCGAGAATCTCGTCGGGGGAGTCCGCGAGGCCGTCCACCGAGCTTGGCTTTTCAAGAAATTGCGAGATACGTCCCGGGTGTGTGGGGTCAACCTGGATCACGCCGAACTGGTCGGCAAGCTCTTTGGGTTGGCGAATGCCCGCAACAGTGACACCTGCGCCCGATGCTATGTGGGCGTCAACCATCTGCTGAAAGTCCATTCGGTAGACGTGGTCAGCGCCCACGACCACCACGATGTCGGGTTTTTCATCACGGATGAGGTTGAGGGATTGATAAATCGCATCAGCGGAGCCAGCAAACCAACGTTTACCTAGTCGCTGCTGAGCGGGAGCAGACGCAACGTAAGCATTCAACATTCCTGCGAGGCGCCAGGTTTGCGACACGTGACGGTCGAGCGAATGGGACTTGTACTGGGTCAAGACAACGATTTGGCGAAGACCTGAATTGATCAGGTTTGAGATCGCAAAGTCAATCAATCGGTAGTGCCCCGCGAAGGGAACCGCTGGCTTGGCGCGGTCCTTTGTCAGGGGCATGAGGCGCTTACCCTCGCCGCCAGCAAGGACGATTCCGAATACTTTCGGGCTAGCCATATCTCAAGCGTAGACGATTGATAAGGCGGGGCGGGGAGTAGTCGCACTCGAGTAGGCTTAGACAGCTATGACCACTGTTGCCACCATGTCCGAACTGGGCGTTCGTCGAGACGGCAACTGGCTACTTCACGACATCAACTGGACAATTGATTCAGCAGACCGTTGGGTGATTTTGGGGCCTAACGGAGCAGGAAAGACCACGCTCTTGAGCCTCCTCGCCTCGCTGATGCATCCGAGTGAAGGCGAACTCCACGTGTTAGGAGAGCGTGTTGGTTCGGTCGATGTCTTTGAGCTTCGCCCCCGAGTGGGCTTCGCCTCCAGCGCGATGGCAAAAAGGATTCCCAAGTCCGAGACTGTTCTCGACGCTGTCTTGACTGCCGCTCAATCTGTAACGGGGCGCTGGGTTGAAGAGTATGAGGACATCGATATTCGCCGGGCTCAGCGGGTCCTCGGGGAGTGGCACCTAGGTCACCTCGCCGACCGACCGATCGGGACGCTGTCTGACGGCGAGCTCAAGCGCGTTCAAATCGCACGGTCTGTCATGACCGACCCAGAACTACTCCTGCTCGACGAGCCCGCGGGAAGCCTTGATTTGGGCGGCCGAGAGGACGTCATTGGGCTTCTCGACCAGTTTGCCGCCTGGGATGCAGCACCCGCCATGGTGATGGTGACCCACCATGTCGAAGAGATTCCACCGAGCTTTACTCACACTCTTTTGCTCCGCGATGGAGAGATTTTTAAAGCAGGCCCGGTGGCCGAGGTCATCACGTCGGAGAATTTGACCAACTTGTTTGATCGCCACCTTGTGGTGAACCGGTCAAACGGCCGGTTCACTGCGCAAAGTGCTCAATAACCTGGTATCGTTGCCCCTTGGCTTAGAAGACCTTTTCAACACCACGAGGATTACCCGCTATGAAGGCTGAGATTCACCCCGACTACCACACGGTTGTTTTCCGCGACCTTACTTCGGGAGAGTCGTTTTTGACCCGTTCCACTGCAACCAGCGACAAGAGCGTTGAGTGGGAAGACGGTAATTCCTACCCCGTGATCGACGTTGAAATCTCGTCTGCTTCCCACCCGTTTTACACCGGTAAGCAGCGCATCCTTGACTCGGCTGGTCGTGTGGAGAAGTTCAACCAGCGCTTCAAGAACTTCGGCGCTTAATTACTCGCCGAGCGGCCAACGGCCGTCGATGCTCCTCGCGGGGCGACCTTGGCTTTCTAGGTAACGCTTAAAGTTCTCTGCCCAGGCGTATGCCCAGTCGACCTGCTTGTCGTGGAGTGCGTAAGGATCTGACATCTCGTCGGGGTATTTCGCGATGAGTGCCCGGGCAACAAGTCCTGCTGTCACAGCGTCACCTTCAGCATTGTGTGCTGCGTCGTTGATGATTCCGTAATGCATCGAGACCACATCGAGGGTGCGCTTTCCCTTGCGATAGGTGTCAAGAGCACGGTCAATCACGAGCGGATCGATTACGGGTTTTGGATTATCCAGTGGCGCTTGGCCATATCGTCTCGCCTCACTATTAGTGAGGCTCAAGTCGTAGCTGGCGTTATACGCCACCAGAGGAACGCCTTCGCCCAAGATGCGATGCAAATGGCCCATGAGCTCTGACACAACTTCAGACGCAGGCCTGCCCTGTTCTTGAGCCATCTTGGTGGTGATTCCATGCACCTCGGTTGCGCGGGGAGGAATCACGACGCCTGGATCCGCGAGCCAGCTATAGCGCTCAACGAGCTGCCCACTTTCGTCCATCACACCCAGAAAGGCTGTGACAATGCGGTCGTCACGAGTTGACAAACCCGTTGTCTCGGTATCAAAAACAGCCAAACGATCAGACCAGTGCGACATGCGCCAAGCCTAACCAGAATGGCTACCTAGGTTATTAGGCCACGGCCAACCAGTAGAAACCGTGGCTTCCCAAGGTGAGTGACAATTCACCGTGCGATCCGGCACTGGGGAACTGCGCGCCACCGAACAAGTCGGTCACGGACTTGTTGCGAAGGTCCTCGGGCAGCACCAAGTTCACGGCCGTGGGGTTGTGGGCAAACGAGAACACACACAGGATTGTTTCTGGCGATTCACCTGGCAAACAGTCGTCGCTCGTAGTTTCTCGAACAAACGCCAAGACAGAGTCGTTGTCAGTGGAGAGCATGCGAATCGAACCAACACCCATGACAGGGTGTGCGCGACGAAGGTGGAGCAGGTTTCGCACAAAGTGCAAGAACGAGCGAGACTGCGCAAGCTGTGTCTCGACATTTACCGAGTTGTAGTGGTACCCCAGTGATTGAACAACCGGGAGGTAAAGCTTTCCCGGATCGGCAGTGGAGAAACCAGCGTTTCGATCGGGAGTCCACTGCATGGGAGTGCGAGAGGCATCGCGGTCGTTAAGCCAGATGTTGTCACCCATGGCGATTTCATCGCCGTAGTAGAGAAACGGTGTTCCCGGAAGGGCAAGAAGCAGAGCGTGAACGAGCTCGAGTTCATGGCGAGAGTTATCCAGCAGTGGGGCCAGACGGCGCCTAATACCCCCATTGACCCGCATCCTTGGGTCATAGGCGTACCAGCCATACAGCGCCTGACGCTCGTCGTCAGTCACCATTTCAAGGCTCAACTCATCGTGGTTGCGCAAAAACACTGCCCAGCTCGCGCCAGGAGGAATTTCGGTGGCGTCAGACAGCAGGGCCGCAAGTCCGTTGACCATCTGTGATCGAAGCGCGTAGAAGATTCGTGGCATGACAGGGAAGTCAAAGGCCATGTGGCATTCAGGCGCTTCCTCCGTGCCGAAATACTTGGCAGTCTCAGCTGGTGCCTGGTTTGCCTCAGACACGAGTGCCTTGCCGGGATATTCGCGGTCAATCATGGCGCGTAGCGACCTGATGAATTCGTGAGTTTCAGGCTCGCTCTCACCCGTGCCACCATCTGACTCGAAAAGGTAGGGAACAGCGTCCAACCGGAATCCATCAACCCCGAGGTCGAGCCAGAACCTCGTGACATCGAACATCTCTTGCTGAACCGCAGGGTTGCCATAGTTCAGGTCGGGTTGGTGGCTAAAGAACCGGTGGAAATAGAACTGACGGCGTTCGGAGTCAAACGCCCAGTTCGACGTCTCAGTGTCGCTAAAGATGATGCGGATGTCCGACCACAGCTCATCGGTGTCCGACCAGACGTAATAGTCACCGTAGGGACCGTGCGGGTCGGTACGCGACTTCTGGAACCACTCATGCTGATCAGAAGTGTGGTTGAGCACCAGGTCGATCATCACGCGCATGTTTCGCTGGTGAGCCTGGGTCACTAGTTCACGGAAATCATCAAGCGTTCCGTATTCCGGCAGTACCTGTCGGTAATCGGCGATGTCATAGCCACCATCAAGCAGGGGAGAGGCGTAAAAGGGTGGGAGCCACAGAGCATCCACGCCCAGCCACTCGAGATAGTCGAGCTTGCTAATGAGCCCCTGAAAGTCGCCAACGCCGTCGCCGTCGGAATCCGCGAAGCTTCGCACCATTACTTCGTAGAAAATTGCGCGCCGGTACCAGGTCGGGTTGTGCTGGAGGCCTGGCTGACCAAATGGAACGGTGAAGCTCACGAGGATCCTTTAACAAATCGGGGCCTCACCGGGCCCTGTGTGGGGTCTGGAAAAAGTCTACGCACTAGTGGACGTTGATTATTTCCGCTTTCGAAAGCTCACGCAAACGAACGGGGCCGATGGGGAACACCGCGTTGGCACTGCCTGCCGCTGCCCAGAGCCGGTCGAGATCCAGCAAATCTTCATCCATGAATGTGCGCACCGCGTTGACGTGCCCAAACGGGGGCACTCCGCCAATTGAATAGCCCGTGACTGCTTTGACCTGGGCCGCATCAGCCTTGCCCAAGCTCACACCGAGGCGCGAGCCTACTGCGTCAACATTGACCCGGTTGGGTCCAGATACGAGCAAAAGGACAGGCTCATCGCCGATTGTGAACACGAGAGACTTCACAATGGCAGCAACCGAACAGCCCACCGCATCCGCTGCTTCTTGCGCAGTATGGGTCGTCTCGGTCATCTCGCGAATGTCGAAGTCGAGGCCTGGAGTGTTAGCCAGAAACCTCTGAACGCCCTTCGACAAGGCCATTAGCTCGCTTTTTCTCGCGCTTCTTCGGGGTTTTGTTCTTGGAAGGACTCGCCGCCGATATGAGACGCACGAATTTCCATCGGGTCGTCAAATTGGACCAAACGAAGACCCTTGGTGGAGTGCTCAAAGCTGTGTACGGAACAGTTTCGAATCACGTCGTTATGAACACCGGGAGCTGCGTATTCGACAACACTTCGGATAACACCGCCGTGGGTGACCACAAGGATGTCAGCGTGGGGATGGCGGATTGCGAGGTCGCCGAGGGCTCGAAGAACTCGTTTTTGCACGTCCTCGCGTGGCTCGCGCCCTGGAACAGGTGTGTCGCCGGGGAAGCGCTCATCGAGTTCGCTTCTGGTTGCGCCCTCAGCCTCTCCATACGATCGCTCGACAATGGCAGCCACAGGAAGGGGGAGCGGCATCTGGAGTCGCCTGGCAATAATTGTCGCGGTCTCCAGAGCGCGAGATAGCGGGCTCGCGACAATGAGGTCAAAGCGGTGACGAGACAGCACGCCTCCCACCGTCTGGGCCTGACGACGGCCTGTGTCATTGAGGGGAATATCGCTCGAGCCTTGGATGCGGTGGATTCGATTCCACTCGGTCTCGCCATGGCGAACAAGGAAAAAACGGGTCATACATCTCCCAGACTGGTTCCTGAACCCTTAGGGCATCAGGCAACTGAAACGCGTACGGCTTCCGACATTGCCACGAGGGCCTCGGACGTGCCGGCTTCTATCCTAACCGTCGCGAGCGAATCTGCCTTAGTAGGACCTCTATTGATCACAACGACTGGCTTCTTTTGCTTCTTCGCTTGAGAGACCAGGCGCATGCCGGTGTTCACCACAAGAGACGACCCCGCAACCAGCAGAGCGTCTGCGCCCTCCACCAGAGACGCTGCCGACTGGAACACACTGGTAGGAACAAACTCGCCAAAGAACACCACTTCTGGCTTCAGCATTCCCTCGCACAGGTCACACGTGGGCACCACAAAGTCCCAATCGGTCTCCACACTGACGTCGCCGTCAGGCATTACCTGCTGATCACGCATCGCTTCAAGGAAGCCAGGATTTGCTGCATCAATTTGAGCCGCAATCCCATCACGTGAATAGGACTGTGAACATTGGAGGCAACGCACGCGGTCGAGACGCCCGTGAAGGTCAACAATGCGCATCGAGCCTGCTTCGTGGTGCAAGCCATCGACGTTTTGAGTGACAACGCCCACCGCCACACCGTCGTGTTCAAGCTGGGCAATGGCCTTGTGGCCGGCGTTCGGCACGGCTTTGTGGAAGGTTCGCCACCCCAAGTGCGACCCCATCCAATAGCGACGTCGGCGCTCACCGGAGTTGAGAAACTCGTTCAAACTCATCGGGTGGTTTTTGGGTGCACCCTCACCCCGGTAGTCAGGGATACCCGAGTCTGTTGAAATTCCAGCCCCAGTCAAGATTGCAACCTTACGGCCAGAGAGCACATTCAACGCCTCGTCAACGCCAGGAACAACGGGCGGATGCAGGGGAGTGACAGGCGCAAGACCCATGACACACCTCCTTGAACCAATCTGACTAGGACTGAGAGTATTAGGTGTTTTTTTCAAACATGTTTCAGAAAGCTAGGAGCTTTAATTCGTGAAGGTTCTCGACTGGGAGGGCGCCGGCCAGTCCTTACTCGCGGACTACCGCGACCTCACGGACTCCGCACTTCGGCGGGTGAGCGAGCCTGAAGAGGGGCTCTACATAGCCGAATCACTGACTATTTTGGGCCGTGCATTAGACGCGGGTCACCGCCCAAGGAGCGTACTGACGAGTGCCAAATGGGTTGATCAGCTCGAGAAGCTCCTCATTCAGCACGACGCACCCGATGACCTGCCCGTCATTGTTGG
>CAYXEM010000019.1:0-12039 GCA_964464045.1 uncultured Microbacteriaceae bacterium
GGAATCACCTCCTCTTCGGTTTCAGAGAAGGACTGCTCGCGGTCTGTGTAGTAGGACTCCCATGCAGCGGTGTCCCAAATCTCGGCACGGGTTCCCGCGCCGATCACGGTTAAGTCGCGGCTTAAGCCTGCGTAGTCGCGCAGTGCCGGTGGAATCGTCACGCGGAACTGCTTGTCAGGAACTTCCGCGGAAGCTCCCGAGAGGAAAAGGCGGAGGAAGTCGCGTCCAGCCTTGCTAGTGAGCGGAGCTTCGCGGATGCGCTCCACGTGACGCTCGAACTCGGACTCAGCAAAGACATAAAGGCAACGCTCTTGCCCGCGGGTAAGAACAACGCCGCGAGAGAGCTCATCACGGAACTTGGCGGGCAGGATCAGGCGCCCCTTGTCGTCGAGCTTGGGTGCATAGGTTCCCAGAAACATGGTGCGCCTCCTTTCTCCGGCCAGATGAGGTATTCACCACTTTACTCCATTTTGCTCCACTTTTCCCCATTTTGACCATTTTTTTCAAAATTTTTTTCCACGTGACTCCCCTGCACGTCCGCACGGAGACAACAAAAAACCGGCCCCGAAGGGCCGGTGGAGGATTGTGGAGGGGTTTAGAGCGACTGGCCGCCGCGCCTGCGATCCCATCGATCATTCATTTGGTCCATGAAGGACGAGGCGGATCGGGTGGATGGAGAACCTTGGCGCGGTGCAGAGGCCACGGGTCCGGGGATTGTCACGGCAATCATGACTCCGGCGAAGACAACGACAAAGCCGAGAACTCCGAGCCAGGTGAGGTCAGCGCCTACCCCCCAGATCATGAGGCCAAGGCCCACAACGGCCATCACGACGCCACTGACGATTGCGGTGTAGTTCGGAGCGCGTTTGGCCACACCCAGGGTCGTCACTACGTCGGCTTCGTTGTGATAGAGGTTTCTCTCCATCTCCTCGAGCAACCGCTGTTCGTGCTCTGAAAGTGCCATCGCTACTCCATCCAACTGATAACGCCCAAAGTGTAGAGCGAAACCCTGAATATAGGCTAGGGGCGTGTCAGATTCCATGCGTTTTGTCGACATCATCGACAACCACCTCACTTCCTTCTTTGCCAAGAAAGAATCCGAAGCTCAAGACATTTCTCCCGACCTCGTCCCACTCGTTGAGTATTCGCGCTCATTACTTTCCGGCGGCAAACGCTTTCGCGCGCGCTTTGCCTACTGGGGTTACCGGGCAATCGCGGGTCGAGACGACCAGGCTCCCCCTACTACCCCTGATCACCCCAGCTTCATTCTCGCCACCGCGCTCGAGATGTTCCATGCGGCGGCGCTTGTCCACGACGACATCATGGACAAGTCAGACACCCGTCGCGGCGAGCCCAGCGCCCACCGACACTTCGAGTCGCTCCACCGTGTGGGCGGATACGCGAAAGACCCCGAGCACTACGGCACCTCGGCTGCACTCATGGTGGGCGACTTGCTTCTGGCCTGGAGCTCCGAGCTGGTCACCGAGGCTCTTAGCCACGTGAGCACCCCCGGCGTGATTGCAGGGGTTCGCGGAGAGTTCCACCAAATGTGGAACGAAGTCACCATGGGCCAATTCCTCGACATCCACGAAGAATCATGCTGGCCTATCACCGCGCCAGATGAGAGATTCGAACGTGCGATGCGTGTGGTCACTTTCAAGTCTGCGAAATACAGCATGGAAGCTCCGCTTCGACTAGGCGCAGCCCTTGCCGGAGCCAGTGATGACGATCGACACGCACTCGCCAACTTCGGCCTCCCTCTCGGCGTTGCCTTCCAACTTCGAGACGACGTCCTGGGCGCCTTCGGCGACCCCGACGTCACCGGCAAGCCCTCTGGCGACGACCTGCGCGAAGGAAAGCGAACCGTGTTGATCGCATTGGCCGAGGCAACGATGAACGCTGGTGTGCGACGGGTGTTCGAAGACATGCTGGGTGACCCCGATGTCACACCCGATCAAATTGCGGTGATGCAATCGACCCTGAGCGAATCAGGCGCACTTGAGAAGGTGGAGGAGATTATTTCTCGCTCGGCCTCAGACGCGCTCGGCGCCCTCGATCGGGCGCGAATCGACGGAGAAGCTGCACACGAGTTGCGTCGCCTCGCAGACGCGGTCGTGACGAGGCAGTCCTAAACTGCGAGAGCCTGGGCGAGGCGCCTGACCTCGGCCTTCTTTCCCAACCGAAGTGCCTCCACGGGAGACACCCCCAAGACCTCATGGTCACCCATGAGCCACTCGAGAGCATCGTCATTGCTAAAGCCACCATCAATCAACACCGTGATGGTGCCGGGCAAATCTTTCATCAAGCGCTCTTGGTCAAGCAGAACTTCGGGAATCAGGAACACTCCTGTTTTCCGCGAACCGGCCAGCTGGCGCTCCTCGACGAACTGGCGAACCTTTGTCGGGGTGACCCCGAGTCGTTCGGCCACTTCAGGAACGCTTAACCAGGTGCAGTCAGTCACGGCCCTAGGCTCTCACGTCCCTTGCACGCTCGCCCACTGGGAACACACGGCACGAAAACTCCATATGTTACGAACATGTAAACTCTCGCCACACCAGTCACGTTGGTTGACATTGACAACACCGTGTGAAAGCGTTGATTCGTGGCACTGTGCCAGCTTTAGCGACCCTGCGAAAGAAGACTGCGTGAGCAACATCACCGACCCGACCCCCACCGGTCGTACCCCTCGAGACGACGGGTATTTCTTTGGCGACACCTCAACTCCGCAGAGCGCCCCCGAGCTATTTCGCGGGCTCTCTCCACGCTTTACTCCCCCAGCCACAGCTCCGACTCCACGCGTCGCTGAATTCACTCAACGCACTGTCAAAAACAGCATTCCCATCTTGATGACGGGAAGCCTCGCAGCCGGCGTCACAATGACTCACTCAATCCCCATCTACGCCCACCAAGACAGTGACGCGACGGGCGAGAGCCGCATCCAAAAAGCACGTGCCTCTCTTCAGGAGATGATCTCCAGCGCCTTTGTTCCGGTCTCGCACCAAGTGCTCAAGACCGTCGCACCCAATCTTCCCGACACGTACACGGTGCGAAAAGGCGACACCCTCTCGAGCGTTGCTGAGAAATTCAACATCCCGACCACTCTTCTTCTCACCCTGAACGGACTCAGCTGGAATTCGATCCTGCACGAGGGTCAAATCGTGAAACTCACCACGGCACCCGCAAAGCAAAAAGGTATTGCCCCCGCTCGAAGCACAGATGACAGCTACACCGTTGCCGCAGGTGAAACCCTCATGGATGTCGCCGCTCAGTTTGGAATTTCAGTCTCCGCACTTGCCCAGGCCAACGGGCTCACCCCCACCGATCAGGTGTTCTCGGGCGAGGACCTCATCATCCCCGGCATTCGCAATGTGGATGCCGACACCTCGCTTGCGCCTTCTCATCGCACGGGAGGTGCCAACATCGTCTTTGCCAGTGTGAGCGATGCTCCAGAGGCCGATGCCGAGTCAGACACCGCCGAGGAATCCGAGCCAACTGATTTGGCCAACCAAGGCGGCGACCCGGTGGGATGGGAGATCGCCGACGCGCCCAAGCTTCGCGCGCCAAAACCTGCTCCTGCACCCACTCCCGCGCCAGCTCCCAAGGTTGAAGTCGTCGAGCAAAAGAAGACCAGCTCGTCGAGTAGCCAGGAAGAGGCCACCACGGTGACCGTGGAGAAGAACACCTCCGGTGCGATCACCCCTCTCAACGACACCCGTCGCGCGAACGCCAGCGTGATTGTTCAGGTCGGCCGAGACTTGGGAGTTCCCGACTACGGAATCGTCATCGCACTGGCGACCGCCATGCAGGAATCATCACTGCGCAACATTGACTGGGGTGACCGTGACTCATTGGGCTTGTTCCAGCAGCGCCCCAGCGTAGGTTGGGGAACACCTGAGCAAATCATGGATCCCGTCTTTGCTACCAAGGCGTTCTTCGGTGGACCGAGCAATCCAAACCCTGGCAAGACTAGAGGCCTTTTGGACTATTCGGGGTGGCAGTCAATGTCACTGACCGTCGCTGCACAAAAAGTCCAGAAGTCTGCCTACCCCGAGGCCTACGCCAAATGGGAAGCAAGCGCCTGGGCCTGGCTCGACGAGCTCTCCTAGGTCGTTTCGGGTGCGCCTGAAGGGATTCAGGAGTTCGCGACAATACAATCCGAAGAGATGAATTCTTCTGCCACTGATCCGCTAATTGGTCGCACAATCGACCATCGATACCTCATTGAGGATCGCATTGCTCGCGGTGGTATGGCAGCGGTGTATCGCGGGTTGGACTACCGCCTGGAGCGTCCTGTCGCCGTCAAGGTGATGCACCAGCACTTGGCAGAAGACGAGCACTTCACCCAGCGCTTCATCCAAGAAGCCAGACAGGCCGCCAGGCTCGCTCACCCCAACATCGTCAACGTGTTTGACCAGGGCCAAGACGGCCCCATCACATTCATCGTGATGGAATACCTGCCAGGAATCACCCTCCGGGAACTGCTCCGCGACTTCACCGTGTTGAACTGGGAGCAAACCCTCGATGTGTCCAAGGCAATCCTCCAGGGCCTTGACGCCGCTCACAGCGCAGGAATCGTCCACCGAGACTTGAAACCTGAAAACGTGTTGATGGCAGATGACGGGCGCATCAAGATTGCCGACTTCGGCCTTGCACGCGCAGCCTCCCACAACACTCAGACTGGCCAAGCGCTCCTGGGAACGGTGGCCTACCTCTCCCCCGAGCTCGTCACCGGAGCGCCCGCGGATGTGCGAAGTGACTTCTACGCCCTGGGAATCATGGTGTTTGAAATGTTGACGGGGCGACAGCCCTTTACCGGTGATCAAGCAGTCACCATCGCCTACCAGCACGCAAACTCCACTGTGCCTGCCCCCTCCACGGTCAACCCCGACGTTCCTGCTGAGCTCGACGAGCTAGTCGCCTGGTGCACCCAACGGGAACCAGACGATCGACCAGCAAGCTCAAAGGCGCTGTTGGAACACATCCGCGAGCTGGAGTCTCGCATTGCCAAGCGTGTGGCATCTGAGCCTAAGACCGAGGCCATCACCCAGCAATACACGAAGGTGATGAGCCCTGCGAAACTCGCAGAAGATGACCTCCCCACGGAGGTGATTAGCCGCGAGGAGGAAGTCTTTGCCGGCCTAGAGACTCCCGACTATTCCGAGCCAGAGCCCATTAAGGCTGCTGTGGCGACCGAGCGTAGGCGTCCTGGAGTGTGGATGTGGATTGTGTTCGCGCTGGCCGCAATCGCCGCGATCTCCACGGCCATTTGGCTGTTTGCGCCAAAGGCCCCGGCCATCGTGAGTGTGTCGGATGTGCGAGGACTCACCCTCGATCAGGCGCGAACTCAACTGACAGATCTTGGCTTACTCGTGGATGCCTCGACTGGCGAATCATTCGACGAGGAGATTCCGGTTGGCCTAGTTGTGGGCACCACTCCTGAGGTAGGAACCGAACTCGAAGAGGGATCCCCCATCACGATTGTCGTGTCGCTGGGAATCGAGCCCACGAGCCTTCCTGCTCTCGTCGGATTAAGTCTGGACGATGCGACCGCAAGCCTTGACGAGGCGAGACTCATCCTTGGCGATGTGACCTATGTCTTCTCTGACACCACCGAAAAGAGCCAGGTCATAGAAATGTCCTCGCCAGATGGACTCTCGCTCACTCCCAATATGGAGCTCGACGTGGGCGTCACTATCGATCTGTTGATTAGCGCTGGAGCATTGCCCGATGTGTCAGGACTCAGCGTTGAAGAAGCAGAAGCACTATTGGGCGACGCTGGCCTCACCGGTGTTGTGGGAGGCGATGGAGACTACTCCGACACAATCGCAGAAGGCCTTGTCATTGATTTTGTGCGCCCTCAAGGTGTCACCCTCCGCCCAGGCGATACCGTCACCTTGACCGTGTCGCGCGGGCCTGAGCTGATCACGATTCCCGACGTGGTGGGCAAGACCATTCAGGACGCGGTTGATGAACTACGCGCCCTTGGGCTCACCGTTGAGGTTCGCTCCGAGTACCCAGAAACGGCGTGGGACGAATCCTTCGCGCGGGTGACCAGCCTCGAACCCTCGGCAGGACAACAAGTCCCTATCGGGTCGAAAGTGATTATTCGAAGCTTCGTTTAAATCGCTTGCTGAGCAAGCTCTTCGGCGACGAGGAACGAAAGCTCCAGGGACTGCTGGTGGTTGAGTCGAGGGTCACACAGTGATTCGTAGCGGGTTTCAAGCCCCAACTCATCAATCTGCTGCGTACCGCCCAAACATTCGGTGACGTCGTCTCCGGTGAGCTCCACGTGTATACCACCAGGGTGGGTTCCCACCTGACGGTGTGCTTCAAAGAAGCCCTTCACCTCGTCGACCACGTCATCGAAGTGGCGCGTCTTGTATCCGGTTTGGGTCGTAATGCCGTTGCCGTGCATCGGGTCGGTCACCCAAATCGGCTTGGCCTCGTGACCCTTCACTGCTTCCAGCAAACCGGGCAGGACATCTCGAATCTTGGATGCACCCATGCGGGTAATGAAGGTCAAACGACCAGGCTGACGTTTGGGGTCGAGCAGGTCGATCAGCTTTTCCATGTCTTCAACCGTGGTGGAGGGGCCAAGTTTCACGCCAATGGGATTTTCGACCCGCGAGAAGAAGTCAACATGGGCTTCAGAGAGGTCACGGGTGCGCTCACCAATCCACAAGAAGTGGGCAGAGGTGTCATAGGGCAAACCAGTGCGTGAGTCCAGACGGGTCATTGCGCGCTCGTATTCCATCAGCAGACCCTCGTGGGCGGCGTAGAAATCAACACGCTTGAGCTCGTCGAAGTTCGCCCCAGCGGCCTCCATGAAGCGCACGGCGCGATCAATTTCACGGGCTAAGCCTTCGTAGCGGCTGTTTGCGGGGTTTTGCGCGAAGCCCTTGTTCCAGCTGTGCACCATGCGAAGATCCGCGAAACCACCTTGGGTAAAGGCGCGAATGAGATTAAGTGTCGAAGCGGCCGTGTGGTAGCCCTCGAGCATGCGCCATGGGTCTGGGGTGCGTGAGTCTTCGGTGAATTCGTAACGGTTGACCATGTCACCGCGGTATGCAGGCAGGGTCACGTCACCGCGCGTTTCATCATTAGACGAGCGTGGCTTAGCAAACTGACCCGCCATCCGACCCATTTTCACAATCGGCATCGACGCGCCGTAGGTCAACACCACTGCCATCTGAAGGATGGTCTTCACGCGGTTTCTAATCTGGTCAGCGGTCGCACCCGCGAAAGTCTCGGCACAGTCGCCACCTTGAAGCAAGAAGGCACGACCCTCAGCAACGTCAGCAAGCTTGGTACGTAGCTGGTCAACCTCACCGGCGAATACCAGAGGGGGAACCCGAAGAAGAGCCTGATACGCCTCATCGGCGACCGCCTGGTCTGGCCACGGCGGCTGCTGCTTTATCGGCAGGCTTCGCCAGTGGTCAAGTCCTTCGACGACACCGGGTTGGGGCTCAACGCTTGCCTCAGTGGGGTCAAGCATGGTGGGGACGTTCATCATTCCTCGGGTTTCAGCTACGGGTGAAACAACTTTCCTAGCCTAGCGAAGGCGGGTGGGACTATTTACCGGCAGATACCGGCTGATTACGCACTGTCGAGGCATAGACGTCAACGTATTCTTGGCCGCTTAATTCGTTGATCCGATAGACAATTTCATCGGTGATGGAGCGCAGCACAAACCGATCATTTTCAAGGCCTTCAAACCGCGAGAAATCCATCGGTTCACCAATGACCACACTGACCTTCTTTACCTTGGGAAGCTTTGCCCCCAATGGCATCACCTCATCGGTTCCCACCACGGCAACGGGGATCACAGGAACGTGGGCTTCGAGCACCATACGCGCCACTCCGGTGCGACCGCGATAGCCGCGACCATCAGGCGAGCGAGTACCTTCCGGGTAAATACCCAAGACGCGCCCTTCCGCCAGCACACCTAGCCCGGTGTTGAGTGAGGCTTCTGAGGCTTTACCCCCTGAGCGATCGATGGGTAACTGGCCCGCCGAGGTCATAAACCACTTCACAATCGCACCCCGAAGTCCTTTGCCCGTGAAGTAGTCACTCTTGGCAAGAAACGTCATTTGCCGGGGAATCGCAAGAGGAAGAAAGATGCTGTCGACAAAAGACAGGTGGTTGCACACGATGATTGCCGCGCCGTCACGGGGCACGTGCTCCACTCCCGTGATTGTGGGGCGGAACACAGTGGACACCAATGGGCCCAGCAGCCCATTTTTCACCCACCAATAAAACACGCGTGCTCCTTACTCTCCGGGCCTCAGACTAGTCCGCGCCCGCATCTGCTGCACGTGAGGCAAGAGCCGCCCCAATTACACCTGCAGTGTTTCCCAGGGTTGCCAGTCGAATCTCTGGCTTCGCGTGGCTTCTGCGCCCGCGAGAGAGTTCGGCCCACTCGTGTTCGATAAGGGGCAGGAGGAAAGCTCCCGTTTTGTCTGCCATTCCCCCGCCAATGACCACACGCTCCGGGTCGAGCACCGCCTGGACATCCAACAGCGCCAGCGCCAAGCCCCGCGCGGCGCGACCGAAGAGCTGCGCTGAAAGTTCAGGGCGATTCGACAACGCTTGTTCAATGTTCGCTGTTGTCACGTCGGAATCGCCGGTATGTTCGCGATAGTCCCTTACAAACGCCGTAGCGGATGCGACCGCTTCAAGACAGCCAAATTGCCCACAGCCGCACTGTGGGCCATCTGGTTCAACAATGATGTGACCTAACTCTCCCGCAATTCCGTGTGAACCAACGAGCAGGGAGCCTCCGGCAATCACCGCTCCTCCCACTCCTGTGCCGAGGGTAACCATGACCATCGATTCTGCGCCAAGACCTGCGCCGCGTTGAAACTCACCCCAGGCAGCGGCGTTAGCGTCGTTCTCAATAGTTATGGGGACTCCGAGAATTGATTCGAGTTCGGCACGAAGAGGCCTGTTCTCCCAGGCAATGTTGGGTGAGAGCACCACGGTGTCACGAGTGGGGTCCAGGAACGCGGCGACAGCTACTCCGACGCTGTAGCGCTCTAACCCTTCGGCAAGCTCGCCGATTAACGAGACCGTCTGCTCGACGATGTCGTCTGGGTCGCTGGGCACAGAGTTACGTCTGGCACTCCTGACCAGGTTCCCGGCGTCATCGAGCAACCCCGCCTTAATGGCGGTTCCGCCGATGTCTATTCCAATACTGTGCACGGGCCTCAGTGTATGCGCCGGAGCTTCGCGGTATTTGTCCAGCCAACACAACCGCAGGCCCGGTAAGGTAAACGAAATTGTCGACCGCTAACAAAGGAGTAAGCGTGCGCGAGATTCATGTACCCGCTGTCGTCCCTGCCGATCCTTCTGCAAATGCGACAGACCTTCTTGTCGATCGAGTACGTCTCTCGCCTGACTCTCCACTCTTTTCACTTCCCACCGAGGACGGTGGCTGGTCGGATGTTTCCACCAGAGAGTTTTACGACCAGGTTGTTGCACTCGCAAAAGGCCTCATTGCCGCCGGTGTAAAGCAGGGCGATCGCATCGGGTTTATGTGCAAGACCCGCTACGAGTGGACACTGATGGACTTTGCGACCTGGTTTAGCGGAGCTCTCCTCGTGCCGATTTACGAGACCAGTGCTCCCGCCCAGATTCAGTACACCCTGGAAGACTCGGGTGCGACCTGGTTGATGGTTGAAACTGCGGAGCATTTTGCGCGCTTCGATGAGGTGCGAAGCGAGCTCCCCCAGATCCAGCACATTTGGAAGGTTGATTTAGGTGATCTCGACAAACTGGCGAAATCAGGCTCGAAAGTAACCGACGATGAGGTCGAGAAACGCCGGAGCTCCGCGAAGGGCAGCGACCCCGCAACACTGATTTACACCTCAGGCTCGACCGGACTCCCTAAAGGCTGTGTTCTTACTCACTCAAACTTTGTCGAGACCACAAGGAACGCCCAAGTGGCTATGTACGACGTGGTCAAGCCTGGGGCTTCCACCCTGTTATTCATCACCACCGCCCACATTTTCGCCCGCTTCATTGCGGTGCTGGCAGTGTCCTCGGGCGTAAAGGTAGGCCACCAGGCCGACACCAAGCAGCTGCTTCCGGCACTGGGAAGCTTCAAACCCACCTTCCTCCTTGCTGTCCCTCGCGTGTTCGAGAAGGTTTATAACTCGGCCGAACAAAAGGCTGAGTCTGGCGGTAAGGGGTCAATCTTCCGCACCGCTGCCGATACTGCTGTTGAGTATTCGAAGGCACTCGATCGAGGTCAGGTCCCCCTCGCGCTACGCGCACGCTTTGCCCTCTTTGACCGTTTGGTGTTGAGCAAACTGAAGAAGGCCATGGGCGGTCGCGTGCAATACGCCGTGTCAGGTTCTGCGCCGCTGAGTACCCGTCTGGGGCATTTCTACCGCTCGATGGGTCTTCGAATTTTGGAAGGCTATGGCCTGACAGAAACCACTGCCCCCGCGACGGTGAACTTGGTCGACCACTTCAAGATTGGAACCGTCGGTCCGGCCCTACCCGGTGTGTCTATCCGCGTCGCTGACGACAGCGAGGTGCAGGTCAAAGGTGTCAACGTCTTCGATGGCTATTGGAACAACGAAGACGCCACCAAAGACACCTTCACTAAGGATGGCTGGTTCAAGACCGGCGATCTCGGCACCATCGATGATGAAGGCTACTTGACCATCATCGGCCGAAAGAAAGAAATTATTGTGACCGCGGGAGGCAAGAACGTAGCCCCCGCACAGTTGGAAGACCCCATTCGCTCCAACCCAATCGTCTCCCAGGTCGTCGTCGCCGGAGATCAGCGCCCCTTTGTTTCAGCGCTGATCACCCTCGATGGGGAAATGCTGCCGACCTGGCTTGCCAATAACGGTGTGGAGGGCGAACTCAGCCTGTCTGAGGCTGCCAAGCACCCAACGGTGTTGGCGGAGGTTCAGGCAGCAGTGGATGCGGCGAACGAACGAGTATCTCGTGCGGAATCGATTAGGAAATTCCATATTTTGCCAATTGAACTTACCGAAGCAACGGGACACTTGACTCCAAAGATGAGTATCAAGCGTCAGGTGATTTTGGGCGACTTCTCAGCCGAAATTGACGCGCTCTATGCAGAAGCTACTGACGGAAAGAGTTCTTAGTTCTGGTTAAACCAGTCTGATTCGCGGATGGCCGCCATAGCTTCTTTCTTGACGTCTGCTTCAAGTCCTTCGATGTACAAGTGACCCTCTAAATGGTCGCACTCGTGTTGGAGCGCCTGGGCCATGAGACCCTCGCCGCTGAGGGTGATCGTGCTTCCATCCAGCAGCTCACCAGTCACTGTTGCTTTGGGATATCGACGCCTCGGGTAGCTCAGGCCAGGCACCGATAGGCACCCCTCGTCTACAAGATCAGGCTCGCCTTCCACTGACACGAGGGTCGGGTTTAAGACATAGCCCACTTCACCGTCAACGTTGTAGCTAAATGCGCGAAGACCCACACCAATCTGGTTGGCCGCCACACCTGCACGGCCTGGAACCTTCACCGAGTCGATTAGGTCGTGAACCAGGGACTTGGCGCGCTCAGAGCCAGGATCGACGCGGTCGCAAGCGCTTCGAAGAATCGGGTCTCCAAAGAAGCGAATCTCCCGAATAGCCACTGGGCTACTCCCCTTCGCCCTCGGCGATCCCCTCAACAACGAGTGCCGCGAGTTCGCGAACGGAGTCGCGGGTGAGCGGGCTGAGCTTCTCCCACTCCACTACTGAGCCCGCAGCAAGCAGGGGGTCGTAGGGGATGCGCACGACGTCGCGCACACGAGAGAGGAAGTGTTCTTCGATTTCGTCGAGCTTCACCACATTGGTGCCCTGGGTGGCGGTGTTGAGCGCGACCACAGAGTTTTTCACGAGGTCACCCCAGCCATTTGCCTCCAACCAGGTAAGAGTTTCAGAGGCTAAGCGAGCTTCGTCGATGCTTCCACCGGAGACAATCACCAAACCGTCGGCGCGCTCCAGGGTTGGCTTCATCACAGAGTGCACCACACCGGTACCGCAGTCAGTGAGAACAATCGAGTAGAAACGT
>CAYXEM010000020.1:0-11913 GCA_964464045.1 uncultured Microbacteriaceae bacterium
CGATCGAGCTGGCCTTGACCGACGATGACGTGCATTTCACGTCCCAGTCCGGTGTCGCTTAAGAGCTCTTGAACATCGCGCAGACGGCAGGTCTCTCGGTTAATCGCGTATTCGCTTTGACCGTTTCTAAACAGCGTCCTGGAAATAGTGACTTCGGTGTAGTCGATGGGGAGGACACCGTCGTGGTTATCAATGGTGAGGCTAACCTCGGCGCGACCGAGCGGCCCACGCGATTGGGTTCCGGCAAAGATGACGTCTTCCATGGAGCCACCACGCAGGCTCTTGGCGCCTTGTTCACCCATCACCCAGGAGAGGGCGTCGACCACGTTTGATTTACCCGAACCATTTGGCCCGACCACACAGGTAACACCTGGTTCGAACACGAGAGTGGTGGGTTCTGCGAACGACTTAAATCCCTTAATCGTGAGGGATTTGAGGTGCACGGATAACTCCTGGTCAACTGCGTAGCCAAGACGTCAACCCTGGCGAAGTACTTAGCTAACTTACCTGTTTCCGGGGCCTGGGCTGACACTTCGGACAGCGAAAGGACGAGCGGTTCATAAAGGGCTCTCGGACAATCACTGCACCGCAGCGCGCACAGGGCCCACCGTCTTGGCCATAGGCGTTGAGCGACTGGGAGAAATACCCGGATTGCCCGTTGACGTTGACGTATTGCCAATCAAAACTCGTGCCACCCTGCTCAAGGGCACCAATGAACACACTCCTCAGATTGGCTGCTAACTCTCGAGCCTTTGCGGTACTCAACCGATTCGCGGGGTAGTCGTAGTGCAGCTTCGTGCGCCACAGCGCCTCGTCGGCGTAGATGTTTCCCACACCACTAATAACCTGCTGGTCCAAAATGGCTCGTTTGATTCCAGTTTTTCGCCGCCGAAGTGCCCGAATAAACCCATCAACGTCGAGGTGTGGATCGAGGAGGTCTCTGGCAATGTGGCTGGCTTGACCGGGGATATTCGGTGAATCGCTGCCGAAGCCTGCGGGGACACCTACGCCTGTCTCGACGAGCACATCAATCGCCAGTGAGCCAAAGAGTCGCTGGTCCACAAACCCCAGCATGATCTCTCTGCCCTCGGGGCCCTCTAGGCGCATACCAACCCGAAGAAGCCGGCCGAATTGTTCTGGGCTATCGCCTAATAACAACTGGCCTGACATGCCTAGATGGACCAGAAGTGCTTTGGAGCGATCCCCGTCAATATCGAGGGGAATCCACAGAAACTTTCCCCGCCGAACAGCAGAGAGCAGCGTTGCCCCAGTCAGCGTGTGAACGAAATCTTCAACGGGGCCGCGATGTCGCTTGAGCGAACGCGGGTCGAAGACGTCCACGGCTGTGATCCGCCAGGAGCCGGTGTAGGGCTCGATACCTCGCCGGACGACCTCGACTTCGGGCAGTTCGGGCACGGCTTAGCCCTGAAGGAACGTGAGGGCAGCTGCGGCGGCGTTGATTTCAGCTGCTTTCTTGCTCGAGCCCTGACCGGATGCAAGGGGATTGTTCAGACCTTCGGCTGCCACACTCACCACCGCGGTGAAGGTGCGGTCGTGATCAGGCCCCTCCCCTGTCACCTCATACACAGCAGAGGGGTGACCTTGGGCGTGGAGGAGCTCCTGGAGCGCGGTCTTCGGGTCAGAGTGGGCAGCAAAGGTGTTGGGGTCGTCCACAAGCGGACCCATCAGTCGCTTCACCAGCGCATCGGCAACATCAGAGCCCTCATGAAGGAACACCGCGCCAATCACTGCTTCGAGTGCATCAGCTAAGAGGGAGGGTTTTGCCCGACCGTCGGTGAGTTCCTCGCCACGACCGAGCAGAAGGTAATTTCCGAGCCCAATTCGCTCGGCGACTGCAGCGAGTGCCTGCGTGGACACCACAGCGGCGCGACGCTTCGCCAGCTCCCCCTCAGGCAGATCGGGGAATGCGGTGTAGAGCATCAGCGTGACTGATTGGCCTAGAACCGAATCGCCTAGAAACTCAAGGCGCTCGTTATTTTCTCCACCGTTTTCATAGGCCCAGGTGGAATGCGTCAGGGCATGGCGAAGACGCTCGTCCGCGAGCGAAACCCCCAGTTGGGTTCGAAGCGAATCAAGCTCCGGGAGTGATGGTGTTACTCCCTCAGTCACGATGCTTAGGCGTCAGCGACGCGGCGGCCCTTGTACTCCATGAACAACGGGGTACCAGTCGAGTCCTCGACCACGTGGGCACGGTGGGGCATACGGTAGACGGTGCGACCGTTCTCCTCGGTCTTCACCAAAGTAGGGATTTCGGTCTTCCACTGGGAACGACGTGCGTGGGTGTTCGCGCGCGACTTCCTCCGCTTGGGTACTGCCATGGTCTGCCTTCTTTTCTATTTCGAAGCTGGCGCTTCGTCGTCTGGGGTGTCCGACATGAGTTTTTCCAACTCAGCCCATCTGGGGTCAATGTCAGTTGTTTCGGATGGTGTCCATCCCTCCGGCCGTTTCTGGCCTGTCTCCGGGTCGAGACCCGGACAGTCTGTGGAGCACACCGGTTGGAATGGCAGCTGGAGAACTACCTGATCGCGAACGACACTTTCCAAGTCGATGGTCTCATCGACCACCTGGTAATCGTAGCCGTCGTTGGCCGAGAATGCGAATAGTTCATCAAGATCGGAGTCAATTTCGAGAGTGATGGGCTCTAAACAGCGCCCACATTCGGCGTCGGCGGTGGTCGAAATGGTGCCGGAGACGAAAATGCCCTCATGAACACTCTCCAACCGCAGATCCATCGTGATGGGTCGGCCTTCGGGGACACTGGCAAGCGATTCACCCAGTTTTTCGGGGGCATCAACGACAAGAGTCTTTTCGCGCATGTCACCGGGCTTGCCGATGAGGTCGCGAACAGAGATCACGAAAGGGTTGGAAGTGGACACAGCCAGCGAGTCTAGCTAGTCAACGTGGCAGTGAGCTTAGGAGGGAAGCCCGTGGGTATCAAAGAAGTCTTTGACAGCGTCTGGAACGTAAGGCGCGATGTCCCCGCCGAGGCTTGCCACCTGGCGCACCAGGGAGCTCGACACGTGTGCGTGGGCAGGGTCGGGAAGTAAAAACACCGTTTCGATGGCAGCCAAATTGCGGTTCACAATCGCCATCGGGGTCTCATAGGTGACATCTGTTCCCGAGCGAATTCCCTTCACGAGCACCTGGGCGCCCACCTCGGTGCAGTAGTCAACCAACAGCCCCACACTCCACTGAGTCACGGTGACGTTTCCAATTCCGCGGTCTTGAAGTGCTTTTTCCACCAGGGATACCCGCTGAGCAACTGGCAACATCGCTGATTTACCGGGGTTGTGCACGACGACGACGTGAAGTTCGTCAAAAAGAGTGGCTGCGCGCTCGATGACATCCAGGTGACCCAAGGTGACAGGGTCAAAAGAACCAGGAACAACGGCGATACGTGGCATACCGGGAAGCCTATCGAAGCGCCCTGCCAAAACCGTTAAACATTAGCTTCGATCAAGGAACTCTCGGTCTACTTCAGCCAAACGTCGCTCCAAGTGGGCTCGAAGCTCCGGATAAGCCGACAGATCAGGCGATTCGCCCAAGAGCGCCTCGGCATCCGACCTCGCCTGGTCGATCAATGCGCCATCGACGGTGACTCGCAAGAGCTTCAACCCACTTGCCCCACCAGATTGACTCGATCCCAAGACATCGCCTTCGCGGCGGAGCTCAAGGTCTGCTTGGGCCAACTCAAAACCATCGGTGGTGGAGGCCACCGCGTCGAGGCGTTGTCTGGCGAGAGTGTCTGCTTCTTGATGGGTCACCAACAAACACAAACCCGGCCAGCCGCCTCGGCCGACGCGGCCACGAAGTTGGTGGAGTTGGCTAATACCGAAGCGATCCGCGTCCATCACAATCATCGCGGTCGCCCGGGGAACGTCCACTCCCACCTCGATCACGGTGGTGGCAATAAGCAAATCGATTTCGCCGGCTTGGAAGCGATTCATCACCTCGTCTTTTGCCGCAGAGTCCATTCGCCCGTGAAGTGTCGCGATTGTGCGCTTTCCCAAGAGTTCGTGTGTGGCGAGCGTCTCTGCTAATTCAGTGACGCTCGTGAGGGGAACGGCCGGTTCACCCTCGTCTTCGTCGAGAGCGGTGGCGTCGGCCTTGTCAATCGCGGGACAGACGACGAAGACTTGGTGGCCGTGAGAGATTTCTTCCTCCGCTCTCGACCACACCCTCGGATACCACTCGGGTGTATCGACAAGCGCGACAACGTGAGTGGTGATGGGCTGTCGCCCCTCGGGCACTCCCTTAATCGTGGAGGTGTCGACGTCGCCAAACACCGTCATCGCCACGGTCCGGGGAATTGGCGTAGCCGTGAGGACGAGCACGTGGGGGTTTGTTCCCTTGTGGCGGAGAATGTCTCGCTGGTTCACCCCAAAACGGTGTTGCTCATCGACAACAACTAGCCCAAGGTCGTGAAATTGCACTGATTCACTCAGTAACGCATGGGTGCCCACGACGATGCGCGATTGCCCTGAGGCAACAGCAAGCTCAGCCTTTCTGCGTTGTTCAGCGGGAAGGCCTCCGGTGAGCAGGGTGGGCATCACATGAGCGGCAAGGTCTGGGCCAAGAGTCTTCACAATCGAGCGAAGGTGTTGAGCGGCCAACACCTCGGTAGGCGCCAAAAGCGCTGCTTGCCCGCCATCTTCTGCCACGGTGACCATGGCCCGGAGAGCGACCACAGTTTTGCCCGAACCGACTTCACCTTGAACCAATCGGTGCATGGGGTGACCAGAAGAGAGGTCTTTTTCGATGTCTCCATTGACCGCGGCTTGATCGGGGGTGAATGAAAACGGCAACGCCTGTTCGAGCCTGGACACTAACGCTCCGGGTACGCGTGGCCTGGTCCCGGCAGCTTTTACTTCCAGCCGCTGTTGCAGAAGTGCCACCTGCATCACACAGGCTTCGTGATAGCGAAGGGTCTCCCGAGCTACTTTCCACTCGTCGTCTCTCGCGGGCTGGTGGATGTGACGGATGGCCTGGTCGTAGGACACGAGGTGTCGATTAGCCCGAAGCTTCTCCGGAAAGGGTTCTTGTAATTCGTCGAGCTGTGACAAGACAATGGCGATTGATTTTTGGATTTGCCAACTCGCAAGCGACTGTTTGGCCGGGTAGAGCGGAATTGGGGTTTCGGCCCACTGTTTGGAGCGGTCCTCGCTTGGTTCTTGCTCAAAAAGTTCATAATCGGGGTGAGAAAGCTGCTTTCCTCCTCGGTAATTGCTCACTTTTCCGGCAAAAATGCCTCGCACGCCGGCATGAAGATCACGCTTTCTCCAGGCTTGGTTAAAAAACGTGAGCGTGATCAGGCCTGTGCCATCGGTGATGGTGACTTCGAGCAGCGACCCTTTTCGGTTTCGCATCGGACGATCAGTTGCCGAGACGACTTCAGCGACGATGCTGACAGGCTCTCCCACGGGAATGCCTTGAAGGGAGGTGAGCTCACCTCTGGTGGCGTAGCGCCTGGGGTAGTGCTGGAGGAGGTCTGCGACGGTGGTGTAGCCGAAGGCTTTCTTAAATGCACGCTCGGTTTTCTCACCGAGTAAGCCCTTTAAGGGCGTATCCATGCTGACCACGATTCCACGCTACCTCCCCCCTGTCCCGCTCTGGCGGTATAGCGTGAAGTGGTGTCGAGAATCATTGCAGGAGTTGCTGGCTCCCTCAGCCTCAAAGTGCCACAAGGCGCTACGCGGCCAACCAGCGAGCGCGTGCGGGAGGCAATCTTTTCGTCACTGGAGCACCGCATCGACTTTGATGGCATAGGAGTACTCGACCTTTATGCAGGAAGTGGTGGGCTTGGCTTCGAAGCACTCTCCCGAGGAGCAACAACGCTCATCGCGGTTGACCACGACAAGAAGGCCCATCAGGCCCTTCAACTAAACGCCGCGACACTCAAAAAGGCGATCCCCACCCCGGTCACGATCGCGACCAAATGCCAGTCAGTGTCGGCCTATTTGGGGAACCCCGATCTGCTCTCAGGGATTGACCTGGTGTTCATCGACCCACCATATGAGGTGTCGAATGAGGAAATTACAGCGATGCTTTCCACGCTGGAAGCACACCTAGACGACGCCCTCGTAGTTGTTGAGCGCGCCACGAAAACGGGAACTCCCGAGTGGCCAGAGAGCGCAACACTTCTGACCGAAAAGACTTACGGCGATACTCGAGTGTTCACACTCGAGCTGTCGCGATAGGGATCCCATCCGCCTCTGGTGACAGTTGGAGTTTGGCCACCCACCAACACCCGCGCTCCCGCCTGAGCGGGCTCGACCAATCCCACCGCCGCAAAGCCATCGGGCAGTGCGGTGTCGTGAGGGAAACAGGCGAGAAGCCCGTGGTCCTCCCCACCCATGAGCGCTGCATCATCATCTGCTAATTCGGCGTTGAGATTAATCGTCACACCACTGGCTTCTGCCATCCGGGTGGCGTCGAGTACGAGACCGTCGCTGATGTCCATCATTGCCGTGGCGCCAGCATCAGCGGCAACCACACCTTTGGATATCGGTGCAATGGGTGCGAGGTGGTGCCTCACTGCCACGGAAGTGTCTCGAAGAGTGGCGAGCGCCGAGGGGTCGTTGCCCGCCGTAGTGAGTTCTCGAAGTCCGCGCTCTGACAGTCCCAATTCGCCGACGACGGCAACAACGTCCCCCGGGCGAGCGCCTGAGCGCAGCACCGGCGTCCTGGAGCCCAATTCCCCGATGACCGTCACAGAAATGGTCAACACAGGAGCGACTGACAGATCACCACCGAGAACACCACACCGCGGCGCCATCTCCGATAAACCGTCAGATATTCCTCGGGCGAGATCTTCCAACACCGAAACAGAAGTATTCGGCGGGCAGGCGACCGCAACGATGACCCCGGTGGGCACGGCGCCCATCGCGGCAACGTCGGCGAGGTTGCTCGCCATGGCCTTCACGCCCAAATCGTGTGGCGTTGACCAGTCGAGCCTGAAGTCCGGACCCTCGATCATCATGTCGCAGGTGGTGACCACTCTTGCCCCATCAACCACAGAGACTGCAGAATCGTCTCCCGGCGGCACGATCACCGAGGACGCTTTTGGCAGAAGGGGCAAAATTCTCGCGAGCGTTCCGCGCTCACCTAATTGGTGGACGGTCTCAGACGTTTCTGCCATGCCCCCACGCTAGCCTGAGAGTGATGGCTTCACGTATGCGTTTGGTGTCTTTGCTTGCCTTGGGACTGGTCGTCCTTCAAGGCTGTGCCCCCACGGTCAGGCTTGAGGCTGCTGCCGATGCCAACGCCGTCGAATGCGCCAACATGATGGTGCGCTTACCCGATGAACTTGCAGGGCTTGCACGCCGCGGAGTGGATGCGCAATCAACCGCCGCGTGGGGAAACCCCACGGCAGTAATCGTTCGTTGTGGCCTTCCCAAACCTGACCCATCGCCGCTTCCGTGCGCAAGCGTCGACGGCGTTGATTGGCTGATTGACGAGTCAGATCGTCCGCGATATGTCTTCCGCACCTACGGCCTTAACCCATCCACCGAGGTGATTGTTGACTCCGAAGTGGTATCAGGAACTCAAGTACTCGATGAGCTCTCGGCTGCAGTGGGCAGTCAATCCACGCCGGTGGCGAAGTGCATCGACGTCACCGACGTCTTTGAGTAATTAGCTCTGGCTCATTCCCAGCAGCTTGCCGGCGATACCTCCGGCGGCTTTGAGAGCAACGCCTTGTGAGAAGCCAGGCTGTGGCCAGCGAATGCGCTTGTGAACTGCTTCGGTCAACGCATCTGCCAAGACCACTGCGGGTTGGCGGGTCGGGCTCCACAAATACAGTGACATCGCGCCCGGAATCGTGTTGACCTCGTTGACGTACACGGTGTTGTCGGATTGGTCCCACAACAAATCCACCCGGACAATTCCGGTCAGTCTGGTTACTTCAGCGACCTTTGTCGCGAGTTCTTTGGCTTGGGCAAGGACGGTGTCGGGAACCTGTGCGGGGAACTCCCTGGGAGCGTGGGTGAGACCTGCTCCGTCTCCTGAGCCCGAGAGGTACTTCTCTTGGTAGCTGTAGACACCTCCGTCTTCGCCTCCGCGAAGAGGCTTTTCCAGTCCGGTGAGTTCAAACTCGGGGAAGGTGCGGAAAGAAATGTTGAGGTCAACGATGCCTGCCTTATACGGCTCGATGACGGCACCGTTTTTCAAGTGCGGGCTCGACTTCGCGAGGCTTCTGGCGGTAGCCAGGTCATCCACGATTTCAATTCCGATCGAGGAGCCTCCAAAGCGGGGCTTGACGATGTACGGCCCGGGGAATCCAGGCTCGTCAGTGTCGGAGAGGTGTTGGCAGGGAAGAGTATTAATTCCCGCCTGGTCGATCAGGCCAGAAAAGGCGAGCTTGTCCATGCCCACCGCGCCCGCATAGAGGCTTGAGCCCGTGGCGGGAATATCGAGCAGTTCAAACAAGAACGCCGCTCCTCCGCCTTCGCCTGCACCACCGTGGAAGCACAACAGCGCGGCCGAAATGTCGACCTGCTTACTCGAGAGGCCTTTTTTCTGGAAGATTCCGGGGTGATCTCCCAGGCGAAGCTCCACCTCGGTGGACTTCGCAGGAGCTCCCTCTAGATAGTCCTTGGCTTCAGTTCCCTGGGGGACCAAAAACCATTGACCGGTGGGAGCGAAGTAGAGCGAGACGACGTCGTGTCCGGCGTCGGTGAGAACGCGTTCGGCCTGGAGGCCGGTGAGGATCGAGATTTCGTGTTCGGGGCTTGGCCCTCCAAAGACAACGGCGAAGGTTCCCGAAGCACTCATTAACTACTCCCCTAATGCCAGCCGATCACGGTTTAGGGGTAGTGATCGGGTAGGTCGTTTTCGTAGAGAATAACGTCACCAGAGCCTGCGACCTGGTTGACCGCGCCCACAGCCTCATCTCGGGTGAGGAAGACTTTTGTGCCCTCTCCTGCCCCTTCTGTGAGTGCTCGGCGGTTGGTCAGACCCACTGCGTAAAGCTCGCCTCCCACTTCGCTCACCTGGCTTGCCAGTTCGCGGTTACGACGGTGCTGGAGCGAGCCAAGCTCCACCATTCCAGGAGTGACCACAAAGAGCTTTCCACCTCGCTCGCTCGCCAAGGAAGCCGCCGATTCGATCGCGCGCTTGGCACCAGGAGGGTTGGAGTTGTAGGTGTCATCGATGATCGCCACTCCGTGAGGAGTCTCGGTCAGTTCGCTGCGGTGGCTGGCCACAGGAAGCCTGGAGAGCTCACCAAGGGCCATTGATTCTGTGACGTCGATCGCCCAGGCGATTCCCAAGGCCACGGCGATGTTGATCCCGTGTCCAAGAATGGGAATCTCAATGGGCTTCGCCTCAGCGTTCGGCCCGTATTTCAAGGTCTTGGCCGCTGGGTCAATGGAGATGTCTGCTTCTTTCCCCTCGGCGCTGACACTGACAACGATGGTGCCCTTGGCGCGACAGGAGTCTGCGAGCGCAGCAAGTTCAGGCTGGTCGACTGGCAAGACAACGACGGATGCGTTCTCGGTGATTTCGGCTTTAGCGCGAAGGATTGCCTCGTGGGATCCGAGGCGCTCGAAATGCGCTTCACCGACGTTAGTAATCGCCGCAATATAGGGCGGGAAAGCCTTGGAGAGTTCTCTAATGCGCCCTTCTGCGTTCATCCCCATTTCCGCCACGAACACTTCGGTGCCGGGAGTGAGTTTGTCGTTGATTGAGCGGCTTAAGCCCATCAGGTTGTTAAAGCTCGCAGGAGAGGCCATCACCTGATACTTCGCCGACAACAATGTTGCGGTGTACCCCTTGGTCGACGTCTTTCCGTATGAGCCGGTGATGGCGACAATTTGTGGGTTGACTCGAGCCAGTTTTGCCTGAGCGTCTTTGAGGAACTTCTTTTGCATTCCCCGCTCAAGCGGCCAGCTAATCGACAACGAAAGGTCTGTGATGAGGGCCTGGAGCACCAGCGGCACCAATACACCTGCCTCGCCCAGGTAGACCAGCGAGAGATACCCCACGCCCACAAGTAACACGAGGTTAAGAACCAACAGGCGCACCACCCTGGACGTCCAGGCCATGGCCTTGGTGACACCCCAGACGGGAAGCCTCCACGGGGTAAGCGCTGAGATCAAGGGAGCGGCCGGGATGAGCCAGACCAAAACGGGGGAGTCGAAAACTGGAGCAAGATAGCCAACCAGTGCGGCAGCAATAGCGAGAGCCCAGAACAACAGCCCCAGTGGTCGCCTCGCAAACCAGAGCCTCTCGATTCGGCTTACTTCGCCGGGGAGGTATTGAACGCGCTGGGCGACGCGAAGCCAGCGAAGCTGACCCAGGATCAAGGCGGCGAGCGCAGCCAGCACGGTGAGAATCATCACACCGTCAAACTCAACACTCACGACGATTCTGGTCCGATCACTTTGCTAACAGGGCTTTGATGGCATCTCGAAGATGCCCCACCAGTGTTGCATCGAGGAGGTGTTCTGAGCCGTTTGCCACGGTGAGTCGGCCGTCGGCTATTTTGGCCAGCGCAATCTTGGCCACATCCAAGGGAGCGGGCTTGTCAAACTCTCCCCACACCATTTCAACTGGCATCGAGAGGGTCGAGAGATCATCGAGGTAATCCTCGGCCACCGTCTTCACCAAGATCTCGCGCATCACACCGCTTGCGGCACGGTAGTCGGCCGAACCAAATCGACGCCTCGCCGCCTCCATCTGTTGATCCGAGACAAGCTTGAATCCGTGCAGGGAGCGCAGCAGTGCGTAGCGCCAGTCGGGCCCTTTCGCCTGATGCAGTTTGGTCAGAGGCACTCCGGTGAGCACGAGCCCCTTGACCAGGTGGGGATACTTCGCGGCGAGTCGTACGGCGACTCGTCCGCCGAAGGAATGGCCCACCACGATGACGGGCTTGTCAGCATCTAACGATGCGGCAAGCCAGTCGGCGTAGTCAGCTGGCGACCATGCCGCCTGGGGCGGGTCAATGGTGCCAAAGCCTGGAAGGTAGACAGAGGCGGCATTGAACCCTGAGCACACCTGGTTGAAATCAGTGGCCGATCTGCCCCAGCCGTGCAAGCAGATGAGGTCAAATGGCTCATCGCCAAAGCGCTCGACTAATACAGCGCCATCGCCTAGAGAACCAATCACTCCTTATTCGCCCTCTGGCTCATCGGAGTCGGTTGCGAGGTGCGGGGCAAGCTCCGCCGGGTCGAGGGTGCCTTCAAGAACCTGGCCGACCTGCAAAACAATCGGCATCGACACACCCTTGGACTTGGCAAGCTCTAACACGGGGGTGACGGCTTGAAGGCCTTCTGCAGTTTGGTTCATCCGACGGACAACATCTTCCAGACGGTATCCCTGGCCCAGGAGTCGACCCGCAGTATTGTTTCTCGACAGCGGAGATTCGCAAGTGGCGATCAAGTCACCGAGGCCCGCAAGACCCGACATGGTTTGTGCGTCAGCTCCAAAAGCAGCCGCAAAGGCACTAATTTCCGCCAGACCGCGGGTGATAATCGAGGCTTTAGTGTTCTCGCCGTAGCCCACACCGTCTGCGATTCCCACTGCCACGGCAATGAGGTTTTTCAACACTCCTCCGAACTCGGTGCCTACGACATCAAAGTTCACAAAGGTCTTGAAGTAGGGCGTCGTCGCGGCGCGCGCGACCGCAGCCGCGGTGTCTTTGTTGACTGACGATGCCACTGCGGCAGTGGGCTGTTCGCGGGCAATTTCAAGGGCGAGGTTTGGTCCACTCACTACCGCGATCTTGTCCGCAGGGACAGCACCTGCCTCGGCGATGACCTCGGACATGCGAAGTCCCGTTCCAGACTCCACACCCTTCATCAGGCTGACGACGATCATGCCCGAGAGCTGATCCTTCATCTGCTCCAGGTTCGACCGAAGAGTTTGACTAGGCACGGCGAGATACACCTGTTC
>CAYXEM010000021.1:0-11880 GCA_964464045.1 uncultured Microbacteriaceae bacterium
CCATGTTCTCGGTGTTGATGCGGAAGTAGGCCTGGAGTGGGATTTCCACGTGAACACCGGGTGGGACATACACGAACGATCCACCTGACCACACCGCGGTATTGAGGGCCGAGAACTTGTTATCACCTGAAGGGATGACAGTTCCGAAGTATTCGGTGAAAAATTCGGGATGCTCCTTCAGGGCAGTGTCGGTGTCCATAAAGATCACACCCTGCTCTTCGAGGTCTTCGCGAATTTGGTGGTAGACCACCTCAGATTCGTACTGGGCTGCCACACCGGCAACGAGTCGTGCGCGCTCTGCTTCAGGAATACCTAAGCGTTCGTAAGTATTTTTAATGTCTTCAGGCAGGTCTTCCCACGTTTGAGCTTGGCGCTCCGTCGAGCGCACGAAGTACTTGATGTTGTCGAAGTCGATTCCACTTAAGTCAGCACCGAAGTTTGGCATCGGCTTTCGCTCAAAAATCTCGAGAGCTTTGAGGCGACGCTCCCGCATCCAGGCGGGTTCGTCCTTGAGGTCCGAGATCTCTTCCACGACTGCTCTGTTGAGGCCGCGTTTGGCGGTTTCGCCGGCAGAGTCAGAGTCGTGCCAACCGAATTCGTATTGCCCAAACTCCTGCAAATCGGGTCGGTCGAGAATCACGTCGGACATCTATTTCCTCCTCGGGCCGTTTCGTGGACGTTTCGGCCATCCCTGGCTCTCAGCGGTTCGTAGGCGCGGTGGCTTACACTTCCCCGGGAGCCACAACCCCGCGGTTTCGCTGTTCGGGGATGGCAATGGCGTCAGCGCCTCCCAGAATGTTACTGATTATGAGCTGAAAGAACAGGGAATTTTGTTGTGAGAACGCTGTGGAAATGGTTCCCCGACACAATTGACGCCCGTGTGCGCTTCTTTGCGTGGGCTTCGCTGATCAGCCAAATCGTCATTATTGGCACCGGAGGTGCTGTTCGATTGACCGGTTCGGGACTGGGGTGCCCCACCTGGCCGCAGTGCACCGCCGAGTCCTACGTCACCACTCCCGAGATGGGCCTCCACGGTGTGATCGAGTTTGCAAACCGACTGCTCACCTTCGTTCTTGTGTTGATTGCCATCGGAATGTTCCTCATGGTTGTTCGCCAGCGTCTCGAGCGCCCCGAGCTTCTCCGTCTCTCCGTGGCTCTGGGCCTCGGAATTCCGGGACAGGCAGTAATCGGGGGCATCACCGTCTTAACTGACCTCAACCCCTATGTAGTGGGCTTGCACTACTTGCTCTCAGCAGTACTCGTCGGGCTCGCTGCGGTATTGCTCTACCGAGTGCGTGTCGGGCGATCCAGTGGCAGAAGTGTGGTCCCAAGTGCTCTCTCCGCGACCTTGTGGGCATTACTCGTGGCGTTGGCAGCCTCGGTCGTGATGGGAATTATCACCACCGGTTCTGGTCCACACGCGGGCGATGGGGGTGCCGCGAGGAATGGTCTTAACTCTGAACTTCTTCAACACATTCACGCATGGCCGTCGTACGCAGTGTTTGGGCTCAGTGTGATTGCGGTGATCTGGGCGATTCGCGTGAGTGTCCCGCGGCTTCGACGCACGCTTGTCGCAACCGTTGTGGTCGTCGTTGCACAGATCGGTATCGGGCTCTTTCAGGCACGAAATGGCCTCCCAGAACTCGCTGTAGGAATCCACATGGTGCTGGCCAGCGTAATTGTGGCGCTGGTGGTCTCTGCGTTGCTTGCTACCCGGGAAGAAGTGCCAGCGCAGGGATAAGCGGATCGATCGCAACAGCGATAAACAGCAGAGTCAGATAGCTGATGCTCGAGTGGAAGACCTTCATCGGTTTGAGGTCTTCCTCGCCACGTCGGGCACGTGCATAGAGCTGGTGTGACTCGATGATGAACCATCCCCCGCTCACGACAGCCGCAATCGTATAAATCCAGCCCATAGGCGCGATCGGGATCAGTAGCAGCGAGGTGACCACGGTGGCCCAGGCATAGAGCACGACTTGGACGCTGACGAGCCCAGCGGGTCGCACCACTGCCAACATGGGCACGCCTACGCTTCCGTAGTCGTCGCGATAGCGCATCGAGAGAGGCCAATAGTGCGGTGGCGTCCACAGGAACACCACGAGGAACAAGATCAGGGCTTCCCAGGAGAGGGTTCCGGTTACCGCGGCCCAACCGATCAATACGGGGAAGCAGCCTGCGATGCCACCCCAGATGATGTTTTGCTCGCTGCGGCGCTTGAGCCACAGGGTGTAGATGAACACATAGAACAAGATCGCCGCCAAAGATAGTGATGCGGCGAGCACGTTTGTGGTGAGTGCGAGAAGGACAAAGGAGGTGAAACCAAGGATCCACGCGAATCGGAGTGCTTGTCGCTCCGTGACTGCGCCGGTAACCAGTGGCCGCTTGGAGGTGCGGTGCATGTCCCGGTCAATATCCCGGTCGATGTAGCTGTTGAACGCATTCGCACTTCCCGCGCTCAACGAACCACCCAAAAGGGTGAAGAACATCAGCCACAAATTAGGAATTCCACGCTCTGCCAGCACCATAACCGGTGCCGTGGTGACGAGAAGAAGCTCAATCACGCGGGGTTTGGTCAGAGCAACATAGGCCTTAACGGTGTCGCTCCACGAACCAGATGAGGAAGACGGCTGAGTCGTCGAGGCAGCAGTGTGGGTCATGTCGTAGACATTCTAGGTCGCTCGAAGGAGCGCGGCCTGAGAGCTTGATGGAAGCCACTGGATATACTTGGCTTACTCTCCGCCCAGTCACTTATTGGCTGATCGGGTCACCGTAGAGGCCCTGGAGTGGCCCCTGTTGAAACCCACACAAAGGACTCCCCTTCATGACTTCGGTTTTCTCCGAAAATGACCGTATTGCCGTTGATACTGCAAGGCTGCTCGCCGCAGATGCCGTCGAAAAAGTAGGAAACGGACACCCCGGGACCGCGATGAGCCTCGCACCCGTTGCATACCTGCTCTACCAAAAGGTGATGCAGCATGACCCGACCGATCCTCAGTGGCTTGGTCGCGACCGTTTTATTCTCTCGGCAGGCCACTCGTCGCTTACCCAGTATGTGCAGCTGTTCCTGGGTGGTTTTGGTCTCGAGCTAGACGATCTCAAGGCACTGCGAACCTGGGGTTCGAAGACCCCTGGACACCCCGAATACGGTCACACCGACGGAGTGGAGATCACGACTGGTCCGCTTGGCCAAGGTCTCGCGTCGGCCACCGGTTTCGCCTACGCGCAACGATTTGAGCGCGGCTTATTTGACCCTGACACCGCCGAGGGCGAGTCACCTTTTGACCACTACACCTATGTCATCGCCAGTGACGGCGATATCCAAGAAGGCGTCACCAGCGAAGCCGCGAGCCTCGCGGGTCACCAGAAACTGGGCCGCTTAGTAGTTCTCTACGACGCCAACAAAATCTCAATCGAAGACGACACCGACATTGCCTTTACCGAAGATGTCAAGGCTCGCTATGAGGCGTACGGCTGGCACGTCCAGGAAGTCGATTTCGGAAGCGATGAAAACTACAACGAAGACGCGGATGGCCTATTCGCTGCCATCGAAAAAGCGAAAGCAGAGACTGACAAGCCGTCGCTGATCATGGTGAAGACCATCATCGGAGGGACGGCTACCACCAAGAAGAACACCGGAAAAATCCACGGTTCAGCAGTCGGTGCTGACGAGATTGCTGAAACCAAGAAGATTCTTGGATTCAACCCCGATGAGCACTTTGCTGTTGCTCCAGAGATTCTCGAGCACACCCGCTCACTCGCTTCACGTGCAGCGCAGTGGAAAGCCGACTGGAACACAAAATTCGATGCGTGGGCTAGTAAGAATCCAGAGAAAAAGGCCCTGCTTGAGCGCCTTCAGGCAGACGAATTGCCCGACCTGGAATCCGTGCTTCCCACTTTCGAGGGTACTGAGTCGCTAGCAACTCGTCAGGCGTCAGGAATGGTCATTAACGCTCTCGCAGGTGTAATGCCAGAGCTGTGGGGTGGATCTGCCGACCTTGCCGAGTCGAACCTCACCACCATCACTGGTGTGAAGTCCTTTGGACCTATCGAGTCCAGCACCGGTCATTGGAGCGCAGACCCATATGGACGTGTTCTCCACTTTGGTATTCGGGAACACGCAATGGGCTCGATTCTGAACGGAATCAGCCTCCACGGAAAGACCCGCCCATTTGGGGGAACCTTCCTCATCTTCTCCGACTACATGCGCCCTGCGGTTCGACTCGCAGCGCTGATGGGCGTGCCCAGCATCTTTGTGTGGACCCACGATTCCGTGGCGTTGGGTGAAGACGGCCCTACTCACCAGCCCATCGAGCAGCTCGCGAGCCTCAGAGCTATCCCAGGCCTCGACATGGTGCGACCTGCAGATGCACACGAGACTGCGTGGGCGTGGAAGACCATGCTGGAGCGTCGCGAAGGCCCGGCGGGTATTGCGCTTACCCGTCAGGGTGTCCCGGTCCTCGCACGTGGTGAGGGTGCAGCCAGCGGCGACACCCTTGCCTCTGCGAGCCTCACCGCTCGCGGTGGTTATGTGCTGGCCGAAGCAAGCGGCGACGTCGAACTCATCTTGATCGCGACCGGTTCGGAAGTATCGGTCGCGCTTGATGCGCGCACTGCTCTAGAAGCTGATGGCGTCTCCACGCGTGTGGTGTCGATGCCGTGTGTGGAGTGGTTTGACGCTCAAGACCAGGCATACCGCGAAAGCGTCCTTCCCCCAGCAGTCACCGCACGCGTCAGCGTTGAAGCGGGTATCGCTCAAAGCTGGCACCGATTCGTCGGTGATCAAGGGGCCTGTGTATCAATCGAGCACTTTGGTGCCTCCGCTGATTACAAGACCCTGTTCAAAGAATTTGGTATTACGCCAGAAAACGTTGTTGCGGTCGCGAAGACCGTTGTGGGCCGATAGGCCAGGAAGGACTCTTCATGTCGAACCCCAACACCCAGGCTCTCAGCGACGTCGGGGTCAGCATTTGGCTCGATGACCTCTCTCGTGACCGCATTGAAAGCGGAAACCTTCAAGAGCTCATTGACACCGTGAATGTCGTCGGTGTGACCACCAACCCCACCATCTTCCAAGGAGCTATCTCTGGTGGCGCCTCGTATTTCTCGCAGGTGGCAGAACAGGCGGCCGCCGGATCAACCGCAGAAGAGACCGTATTCGCTCTCACGACCGACGATGTGCGAAACGCCTGTGACATTTTCATGCCGCTGTACCGATCGACCAACGGTGTCGACGGCCGCGTATCCATCGAGGTGTCTCCCGAGCTCGCGCATGACACGCAAGGCACAATCGACCAAGCCCAGGCGTTGTTTGACTCGGTGGCCCGCGAGAACGTGTTGATCAAGATTCCCGCTACCGTGGCCGGTCTTCCTGCCATCACGGAAACCATTGCTCGCGGGATTAGCGTCAACGTAACCCTCATCTTCTCGCTAGAGCGTTACCAAGCGGTGGTGGAAGCTTTCCTCGCCGGCGTCGAAAAAGCGCTTGAACGCGGGGTAGACATCAGCACGATTCATTCGGTTGCATCCTTCTTTGTCTCCCGAGTGGACACAGCTGTGGACGCCAAGCTTGACGCGATCGGCACAGACGACGCTAAGGCACTGCGCTCCCGCGCCGGTATCGCAAACGCGCGGCTGGCATATCAAGAATTTGAGCGACTTTTCGGCTCAGACCGTGCCAAGGCGCTCGAGGCGAAGGGTATGAACGTCCAGCGTCCGCTGTGGGCTTCAACCGGGGTTAAAGACCCTGCTCTTCCCCAGGCTCTCTACGTCACCGAATTGGCAGTTGCTCAGACTGTCAACACGATGCCAGAAAAGACCCTGATGGCCACCGCCGAACAAGGTGGTGTCAACGGCGACCGCGTCACCGGTGAATACGCGGATGCACAGAGCGTCTTAGATTCATTGGCAGGCCTGGGAATTTCGTTCGACGAAGTCACTGACGCTCTTGAAGCCGAAGGTGTCTCGAAGTTCATCGACAGCTGGCGTGATTTGCTCGGCACCGTCGACGAGGCGCTCAGGAGCGCGTAATGGCACTTGAGATTGAATCTCTCGGATCCCGGGTCGATGGAGTGCAGGATCGTGTCGTACGCCTGATTGACGCGGATGTCCCTGCACAGGTTGCCGCCGGTGTTGCAACGTTGTGGGGCCCAGAGGCAACGGAAGAGGCTTCGAAGCGTCTTGGCTGGACTGCCGACCCGCGTGAAATGTTGGGTCTTGTTGCAGAGCTCGAGGCGCTGCGAGAGGACTTTGCAGCACGCGGCGTGCATCGCGTCGTGCTGTGTGGAATGGGTGGGTCATCACTGGCTCCGGAAGTAATGGCAAAGCGTGATGGCGTTGCCCTTGAGATTCTTGACTCGACCCATCCCGATCAAGTCGCGCGCTCGTTGAAGACCGAACTCGTGGACACGCTTGTCGTGGTGGCCTCCAAGTCTGGAACCACCGTTGAAACGGCAACCGCGCGAGCAAGTTTTGAGCGAGCTTTCCGGGATCAAGGAATTGACCCAATCGATCGCGTGATTATCGTGACCGACCCGAACTCCCCGCTCCACCAGGAGAGCTCTGCGAAGGGTCACCGCGTATTCCTCGCCGACCCCAACGTGGGTGGACGATTTTCAGCTCTCACGGCGTTTGGCCTCGTTCCGACGACCCTTGCAGGAGTCGACACCCGGGCGGTAATCGATGAGGCTGCCTCCGTGTGGGATTCGCTCAGGGTGTCCACCCCTGACAACCCTGCGGTCTTGTTGGCGGCATCGTTGTCCGGCAATCGTGACATTGCCGTTTTGTTGGCTGATGAGGAAATGGCACCGGGTCTCGGTGACTGGATTGAACAGCTCGTTGCTGAGTCAACCGGTAAAGACGCGAAGGGCGTGCTTCCGGTAGTAGCTGAGGACGAAAACTCGCCAGAAGTTACAGGAGATCTCGCGGATGTGGTGGTGGTTGACCTGGCCGGAAAAGGCCGCGGTGACGCCAGTATTTCGGGTCCTCTTGGCGCTCAGTTCCTCCTGTGGGAATACGCAACCGCCTTTGTGGGTTATCTGCTTGAGCTAAACCCGTTTGACCAGCCGGACGTGGAGAGTGCAAAGATCGCCGCTCGTGGGCTTCTTGATCAGCGACCTACTCCCCCAGCTCCTGACTGCTCCTATGGCGAGACCAAGCTGTGGTTGAACACCGATGATGCATCGTCGATTAGCGACGATCAGGGCGCGTGGACAGCTATTGCCAAGCAGTTGGATTCGAGTGGTTACCTCTCCGTCCAGTTGTATGCCGATCGCTTGGCGGTCACAGACACAGCTTCGCTCCGACAGGGTCTCGCATCACGACTTGGTCGGCCGGGCACTATTGGATTTGGTCCGCGTTTCTTGCACTCCACCGGACAGTTCCATAAAGGCGGGACTCCCGATGGAGTGTTTGTACAGGTCGAGGTGGTTCCGCACACACACATCGATATCCCCGGATACCCCTTTGACTTCACCACGCTGGTCAACGCCCAATCGGCGGGAGATCGCGGAGTCTTGATTGAGCGTGGACGGCCCGTATTGACCGTTCAGGTGGGTAGTGTGGAGGCTCTTCAACGCTTCCTCGAGGCAGGAGCTCTCACCGCGTGAAACCCAATCCTCTGCGCTTGCCAGAGGACCGGCGCCTAGCCCGCATAGCCGGTCCCAGCTCTCTCGTCATCTTCGGGGTGACGGGTGATTTGGCGTTCAAGAAGCTCATTCCGGCGATCTATGACCTCGCCGCGGGTGGGTTATTGCACCCTGGGTTTTCGGTAGTAGGTTACGGGCGTCGCGATTGGGATGATGAACAATTTCGCGCGCTGATTAAAGAGTCAATCTCGGCCCACGCACGTGAAGCATTTAGTGACCAGGTGTTTGACACCCTGGCGGGTGGGTTGCGCTTCGTTGAGGGAACCTTTGACGATGACTCTGGCTTTAAACGTCTCGCCGAGGTTTTGGCAGAACTTGATGCCGAGCGTGGCACGGCCGGCAACCACGCCTACTATTTCTCCATTCCACCATCGCAATTCCCGGTAGTCACCGAGGGACTTGCACGAGCGGGACTCACCAAGGGCGCCCACGGCCAGTGGCGCCGAGTGATTATCGAGAAGCCTTTTGGTCAAGACGAACAAAGTGCCGCAGAGCTCAATCAGACGGTCGAGCGAGTATTTCCGGCTGAGTCAGTTTTCCGAATTGATCACTATCTGGGCAAAGAAACAGTTCAGAACATCTTGGCGCTTCGCTTCGCCAATTCGATGTACGAGCCCATCTGGAATGCCCACTACGTAGATCACGTTCAGATCACCATGGCCGAAGACATCGGTGTGGGATCACGTGCGGGCTACTACGACGGAATTGGTGCTGCCAGAGACGTCATTCAAAATCACCTTCTCCAACTGCTTGCGTTGACCGCGATGGAGGAGCCAGTCTCGCTGAAGGCTGAAGACGTGCGCGCTGAGAAGGAGAAGGTGCTCGCAGCGGTCGCGCCCCTGGGTCACATTCCCACTTCCGCCGCCCGAGGCCACTATCTCTCCGGCTGGCAGGGCGGTCAGCACGTCAAGGGATATCTCGAGGAAGACGGAATCCCCCAGGATTCGCGCACAGAAACCTATGCTGCTATCCGCCTAGAAGTGAATAACCGCCGTTGGCAGGGCGCTCCGTTTTATCTGAGGGCGGGGAAGCGTCTGGGACGCCGAGTCACCGAAATCGCCGTGGTGTTCAAAGACGCACCATCTCACCTTTTCCCTGAAATCAAGCAAGGTCAACTAGGCCAAAACGCCCTCGTGATTCGCGTTCAACCCGATGAGGGTGTGACCATGCGGTTTGCGTCTAAAGTTCCCGGTCCTGCCATGCAGGTGCGAAACGTCACGATGGACTTTGGCTATGGCCACGCATTCACCGAAACCTCTCCTGAGGCCTATGAGCGTCTCATTTTGGACGTGTTGCGCGGCGATGCCCCTCTATTCCCCCGCCACCGCGAGGTAGAGCTGTCATGGCGCATTCTCGACCCTGTGATGCGCTATTGGGAAGAGCAAGGGCAGCCCGAGGGTTACTTGCCGGGAACCTGGGGCCCCGCCTCGGCTGATCAGCTTCTCGTGCGCGATAACCGTGTCTGGAGGCGCCCATGATTATTGAGCTGAATGACACTACTTCTACTCAGATTCAAAAACGCCTCATCCAAGCTCGCGAAGAAGGCGGCGCCGTAGCGCTTGGTCGAGTACTTACTTTCCTGATTCACACCGACGGTGCGAAAGAAGAAAAGGTCATTCAGGCCGCCAACGACGCAAGTCGTGAACACCCAATGCGCATCGTGGTGATTTCGGAGCCCGCGTCAGATAGCGACACCCCCGGGCTGGATGCCGAAATTCGCCTGGGCGGTGACGCTGGGGCAAGTGAGGTCGTGATCTTGCGCCCCACCGGGCAAGGAGAAAACTACCTAGCGGGGCTTGTCAACGGCCTACTTCTTCCCGACGCCCCCGTTGTCACGTGGTGGCCAGATCAATGCCCCGACTGTATGGCCGACACTGAGCTTGGTCAGATTAGCCAGCGCCGCATCCTTGACTCGTTAGAGATGGGTTCAGGCCTCCACGGGCTTGAATCCGTCGCGAAGGGCTACCGACCAGGTGACACCGACCTTGCCTGGTCGCGTATTACCGGGTGGCGCACACAGCTTGCGGCAACACTTGACTACCTCGACGTGACCCGAATTGACAGCGCACGCGTCGCTGGTGTCCCGGATAACCCTTCGGTAATGCTGTTGGCGGGATGGTTGGGGCTCACCCTCGGGCACGACGTCAGTGTTGACGCCACTGCGCCCATGGGAATAGGCGGGGTTCACGAGGTTGTCCTGGTCACGGACGGCGGTGAAGTTCGTCTCACTCGTGAAGATGATCACACCGTTGAGCTGAGCGTGCCCAACCAGCCTGACTTTTCGTTGTTCTTGCCCAGGCGCCCATTGGCGTCACTGTTGGCAGAGGAGCTGCGCCGCCTGGCGCCCGACACCGTCTACGGTGACGTATTGACCGGCGGTTTACGGTGGGTTAGGCGCGCGGACTAGAGACAACGTTTTGGTCGTCACACTGCAATGGAGCACATGAGATCTAATGAGTGACAAAAGGGTAGTAATCGCCCCGAGTCGTGGAGAATTAGCCGCGCTTGTGGCAGACAAGTTCCTGGTTCGCGCGGCAAAGGCAATTCGACGCACCGGTAAGTTTCGCGTGGTGCTGACCGGAGGCACCGTCGGCATTGAGACCCTTGCGGAGATTGCGAAGCACCCCTCGGCGAAGGAGCTTGACTGGTCCAAGGTCTCGCTGTGGTGGGGCGACGAGCGTTTTGTTGCACGCGGTGACGCAGACCGCAATGATCAACAAGCAGCCGAGGTTTTCCTGGACCTGCTGCCGCTTGATCCAGCGAAGATACACCGCTTCCCCACCTCGGATTCTTGCACGCTCGATGAGGGGGCAAACGCCTACGCCGCGGAGCTCAAAGCCGCGGCTGATGAAGGCCAGGAGTGGCCGACGTTTGATCTCGCCTTCGCGGGAATGGGTCCAGATGGTCACGTCTTAAGCGTTTTTCCCGGTTCTGACCAGGCAATGAGTAAAGAAGTCGGCGTCAGCGCCGTGAGAAACTCACCCAAACCCCCGCCGGAGCGCTTGACGATGTCGATTGCTTTGTTCAATCGAGCGGAGAGAGTCTGGATTGTCAGTGCGGGAACAGATAAGGCCGCCGCAATGGGGCTGGCGCTGGCAGATGCAGCCACCCACGAAGTGCCTGCTGCTGGAATTCACGGGACAAAGTCAACCAAGATCTTTATTGACCAAGATCTGGCACAACTTCTTCCTGCTGAATTGATAGTCACTGACCAGTTCTGGTCTGCAGATGACGAGCGAGCAGACTACGTGCCAAAGGCGTTACGTTAAGCGCGACCTTTGCGCTTGCGCAGCTTCTCGAGTGCTTCGTCGAGAATGTCTTTGGCCTCTTTGTCGGTGCGGCGTTCCTTTACATACGCCAAGTGAGTCTTGTAAGGCTCGTTGACGGGTAGCTCGGGCGGATTTTCCTTGTCGCGGCCGGCAGGAAGTCCAGTATGAGGTGAGTCGATGATCTCTGGAATCTCTTCGGGTTCAACAGTGGCAGAGAAGTAGCGAACCGTCTCGTTTCCCATTGCGTCCCAGTAGGACACGGCGATGCGATCGACGACCACACCACGGTCTTGCTCTCCCATTGGGCCAGAACCCACGCGGGTTCCGCGAATTGCGCTACCTCCAGAGGCCACGACTAACTCCTAACGTGCTGATTCCAGCACTCGTAGAAACACTAAACGACGTCGAAACGGGTAAACAGCCCGAGGGTGACAATTGCGACGACCCAGACAAGGGCAATCACCACGGTGATGCGGTTGAGGTTTCGCTCAGCCACACCCGATGAACCAAGGTTGGAGGTTACTCCCCCACCAAACATGTCGGACAGGCCGCCACCGCGACCCTTGTGCAACAAAATCATCAGCGTCAACAACAAACTGGTGATGGCGAGCACCACCTGAACAATTACCTGGATGACCTGCACAATAACTCCTCTTAAACCAGCTCCCTAGTCTAGGGCACCGGAGCTGACATTAATCGATGGTGACGTGCTTTTCGAACTGGCAGATGGCTGCGAACTCTTCCACGTCAAGGCTTGCTCCACCTACGAGTGCTCCGTCAACGTTTGGACGACGCATGAAGCCTGCGATGTTACCCGACTTTACGGAGCCACCATAGAGAACCCGGGTGCGATCGGCTTGCTCGTCACCATGGATGTCACGGATCGTTTCACGAATAACCTTGCAGACGTCTTCTGCCTGGTCCGCGGTAGCGGGGGTACCGCTACCAATAGCCCACACTGGCTCGTA
>CAYXEM010000022.1:0-11360 GCA_964464045.1 uncultured Microbacteriaceae bacterium
GTTCATCTGGTGAACTCGGTCAACAACGACCGTATTGAAGGCCAGAAGACGGCATCGTTTGAGGTGGTTGAGGTTCTCGGTGATGCACCAGACTTCCACTTTGTTCCCGTCGGCAATGCCGGAAACTACACCGCCTATCACCGCGGATATCGTGAAGAGGCAGACCGAGGCGTGACCACGAAGATGCCGCGCATGTTTGGCTTCCAAGCAGCAGGATCAGCCCCGATTGTTCACGGTGAGCGTGTGGTGCACCCAGAAACCATTGCCAGCGCCATCCGCATTGGTAACCCCGCATCATGGGAGTTGGCCCTCGCTGCCCAGGCTGACACCGACGGCTACTTCGGGGCCATTAGCGACGAAGACATCCTCAAAGCACACCGCATCCTCTCCCAAGAGGTGGGAATCTTTGTGGAGCCTGCATCAGCGATCAGCGTTGCAGGTCTGTTGGAGCGCGCCGGTGCAGGAGCCCTCCCCAAGGGAGCAACCGCCGTGTTGACCGTCACCGGACACGGGTTGAAGGACCCCCAGTGGGCGCTGAAGACTGAAGACGGCTCCGAGGTTCAGCCTGTGAAGGTGCCCGTTGATGTGGCTCAGGTGGCTGAGGTTCTTGGCATGTCCAAGGAGGCCAAGTGAGTAGCGCCGTCCCGATTGGCCGCCGCGTCAAAGTAAGTGTCCCTGCGACCACGGCAAACCTTGGCCCGGGTTTTGACACCCTCGGAATGGCGCTGACGATTTATGACGAGCTCGAAGTAGAAGCTGTTGCAGGTTCCGGCGTCACCGTTGAGGTTCACGGTGTGGGCGAGGGCGAAGTGCCTACGGACGAGACCAACCTTGTCGCTCGCTCCCTTATCTTCGCCGCCGAAAAGGTGGGCCAATCCCTTCCAGGCCTGAAGCTCACCGCCCACAACTCCATCCCGCACGGACGGGGAGTCGGCTCGTCTGGTGCGGCGATTGTGGCCGGAGTGATGGCTGCGAAGGGTCTGCTGGAGGGAATCGTTGACTTCAGCGAAGACCTGCTGCTTGAAATTGCCACCGAGATCGAAGGCCACCCCGACAACATCGCCCCATCGCTCTTTGGTGGTCTCACCATCGCATGGATGGCAGATGGCACACCACGCTCGAAGAAGCTTGCGGTGCACCGCGGGGTTTCGTTGATGGTGGCGATCCCCGAAGAATCGACCATGTCGACCCAGCTTGCGAGAAGCTTGCAGCCAGAGACCGTCCCGCACGAAGACGCCATCTTCAACCTCTCCCGCGCGTCGCTGTTGATTGCGGCGTTGCTGGATAGCCCAGGACTGCTGTTTGAGGCGACCGAGGACCGACTGCACCAGAATTACCGCGCCAGCGCCATGCAAGACACCGACAAGCTAATTAAGGCACTTCGTGGAGAAGGCCTTGCCGCTGTGGTCAGTGGTGCAGGCCCGTCGGTATTGGTCCTCTGTAGTGATCCTGCTCAACGCCTCCAGGCAGAGGCAGTGGTGGCGAAAAACCAAACGTCGCCGTGGAACTGCCGCATGCTGACCGTCGATGAGCGTGGTGCTACAGTAGAGGTACTTCCGGCGCTCGCCGACTAACCCTAGTTAGCACTCCGGATATCTCACCGGCCCACCAGGCTGTGGCACTTTTCGTGAGTGTTTGGCCCGGAATCGTCAGTCGAAGAACATTTTTCGAGGACACTCGGGTCGCCGCTGAGGAAAACCCCCTCTTTTTACCCCACATCAAGGAGAAATCACGTGGAGAACGAGAACGAAACCCCCGAGGTTGTACAAGAAGATGCTCCGAAGCGTCGCCCCTCACGTCGGGCAAAGACCGACGCAGTAGTCAGCCCAGAAGCCAACGAGGCGGCGTCTACTGACGCTCCTGCTGCCGAAGAAAAGACCGCTGACAAGCCCAAGCGCCAAAGCCGTAGCCGCCGCTCGGCAGACAGCGATGCTGCTGAAGAAAAGGCCGACGCCAGCGAATCAAACGAGTCTGAGGCCAGTGCAGATGACTCCGCCGAGGGCGAAGGAAACGGACGTGGCCGTGGACGTGGTCGCGGACGCGACCGTCGTCGAGGACGTCAGTCAAACGGAGACGACGTCGATCCTGAAATCAGCGACGACGACGTCTTGATTCCCATCGGTGGAATCTTGGATGTGCTCGACAACTACGCGTTCGTGCGCACCACCGGATACCTCCCTGGTCCCACCGACATCTACGTGTCGCTCGGCCAGGTGAAGAAGTACAACCTGCGTAAGGGTGACGCTGTCATCGGTTCGATCCGCCAGCCCCGCGAAGGTGAGCTCCAGGGTCGCCAGAAGTACAACGCTCTTGTCAGCGTTGACACCATTAACGCTCAAAGCGTTGATGAAGCCCAGAAGCGCCCCGAATTTGCGGAGATGACCGCTGTACACCCCACCAAGCGATTGGGTGTTGCCGGTGGATCGGGTGTTAAGGCACTCGGCCTGGTTGACCTCTTTAGCCCACTTGCTATGGGTCAGCGTGGAATCATCGTTGCCCCACCGAAGTCCGGTAAGTCGACCATGGTGCAGCGCCTTGCAGAGGCGATCGCAGAAAACCACCCCGACGTGCACCTGATGGTGGTTCTAGTTGATGAAAACCCTGAAACGGTCACTGAGCTGCAACGCAGCGTCAAGGGTGAGGTCATTGCCTCCACCTTCGACCGTCCCGCTGACGACCACACCACCATTGCCGAGCTCGCCATTGAGCGCGCAAAGCGTCTGGTCGAGCTCGGACACGATGTTGTCGTGATCTTCGACTCGGTGACTCGTTTGGCTCGCGCCTACCAGTTGACCGGAACTCACTCGCGCGGAAGCTCGCAGGTTGATGCGTCATGGCTCTACCCGACCAAGCGCCTCGTGGGTTCAGGACGCCAGGTGGAAGGCGGCGGATCACTGACCGTGATCGGAACCCTGCTTGCCGACACTGGTCAGGCCATCGACGACGCCGTGGCACACGAAGTGTCACAGCTTGCCACCGTGGAGCTCCACCTCAGTGAAGAAGCCTCACGTGGACGTTTGTTCCCACCACTCGATGTGGTTCGCTCCGGCACCAGCCGCGACGATGCACTCATCGGTGCGAAGAACGCACAGGTCCTCGACGAATTCCGTCGCCAGGCTCTCGACGCGTCTCCTGTTGAGGTGTTGAACCACCTCATCGAGATTGCTCAGAAGACAAGCGATATCGACACGATGGTCGACTCGATCAAGCAGGTCACTCCTGCTGTGAGCCGCCGGAGCTAATTCCATGCTCGAATCGATCGATCAGTTGGCCACCGAGCACGGCCAGTTGCAGCAGCAACTGGCCGACCCGGCTGTCCACCAAAACCCTGGGTTGGCGAAGAAATTAAACCGTCGCTACCTCGAACTCGATCGAATCGTGAAGGCTCACCACCACCTCACCTCGCTCAATGATGACTTGGAAGCGACCAAGGAGCTCGCCGGTGAAGACGCCAGTCTTGCCGATGAAATCCCTGCGCTCGAAGCCAGCATTGACGAGGCACAGGTCACCCTTAGAAACCTTCTGATTCCGCGCGACCCCGATGATGGGCGCGACGTGATCATGGAAATTAAAGGTGGAGAAGGTGGCGAGGAAAGCGCTCTCTTCGCGGCGGACCTTCTTCGGATGTATATCCACTACGCCGAGAGCCGAGGTTGGAAGACCGAAGTACTTGACTCGACAGAGAGCGATTTGGGCGGATACAAAAACGTTCAGGTGGCAATCAAGTCAAGCTCTGCCGATCCCGACCAGGGTGTCTGGGCCAGAATGAAATACGAAGGTGGCGTCCACCGCGTTCAGCGCGTTCCCGCCACCGAATCACAAGGGCGCATCCACACCTCCACGACTGGTGTGTTGGTGTTTCCGGAAGTGGATGAGCCTGAAGAAGTCGAGATCAACCAAAACGACTTGAAGATTGACGTCTACCGCTCAAGTGGACCCGGTGGTCAGTCGGTGAACACCACTGACTCCGCGGTGCGCATTACCCACATGCCCTCGGGAATTGTGGTGTCGATGCAAAACGAGAAGTCGCAGCTGCAAAACCGTGAAGCAGCAATGCGTGTTCTTCGCGCCCGGTTGCTTGCTAAGCAGCAGGAAGAGCAGGAGGCGGAAGCATCGGAGAAGCGGAAGTCTCAGATTCGTGGAATGGATCGCTCAGAGCGCATTCGCACGTACAACTTCCCCGAAAACCGTATTGCCGATCACCGCACCGGTTTCAAGGCCTACAACCTGGACCAGGTGATGAACGGTGCGCTTGATCCCGTGATCGACTCCTGCGTTCAAGCAGACGAGGAAGCCAGGCTCCAGGAGCTTGGCGACTAGAAGTGTCCCAGGCACTCAGCGACCTGATCGCGGACGCTATTACTGCACTCACCAGGGCTGGTGTTCCGTCCGCTCAGGCTGATGCCTGGCATCTTGCGTCCCACGTATTGGGCCAAGGCAGGGGAGAGCTGCACGCGCAAATGATTGTGGGCTCTATCGAACTTGATTCCGCCCAGCAGGAGCAGTTTTCAGCGCTCCTTGCTCGCCGGGTAGGCAGAGAGCCGTTGTGGCACATCACCGGTGTCGCGCCGTTTTTCGACATGGATCTGCGGGTGGGACCTGGAGTGTTTACTCCCCGCCCAGAGACGGAACTCCTCGCTCAACACGCAAGGGAAGAAGCTCTCTCGCTCCACCCTATGGAGGGTGTCCTCCGGGTGGTGGATCTGTGCGCGGGCTCTGGTGCACTCGCGCTGTCGCTTGCACGATCTCTTCCCCACGCCGAGGTGGTGGCAATAGAACTCTCGGGCGATGCGGAGCCATTTCTTCGAGACAACATCGCCCACTTCGCGCCATCGGTGGAGCTTGTGATGGGAGACATCGATGCTCTGGCCTCCCATGAGTGGGCGGGGTCGGTGGACCTTATTGTCAGCAATCCTCCTTATTTGCGCCCCGATGAGCCACTTGATGTCGAAACCGAAGGGTTTGATCCAGGACTTGCCCTTGTCAGTGGTGAAGACGGACTAGACCTCATTCGTCGGCTGATCCCGCTTGCCCACAGCACTCTTCGCCCCGGCGGAGTCATCGTGATGGAACACGGTGTGGACCAGGGGGAGTCGATACGCGGGTTGCTTGCAGATGCGGGTTTTAAGAATCAGACCACGGTGACCGATTTGGTGGGCCGTGATCGATTCAGCCGAGCAATCAAGGGCGCTTAGAAGCGAGTCGCAAACTCGCGAACAACGGCTTCTAACGCGTCGGGGTCGTGGTTGGGTTGGAACCATTCGCCGGTAATCCCGATGGACTCTGCACCCCGAATGTTTTCTGGCATGTCGTCGATAAACAACACGTGTTCTGGTCTATGCCCTAAGTGGTCAAGAGCATTCACAAACACTTCGGGCTCTGGCTTCCGGGCTTTGAAATGGGCCGTGGCATAGAGGTGCTCGCCAAAAATATCTTCAATCTCTGGGGCGATATCTGCCAAGTGCTCGCCAATAAGCGCACCGTTATTGGTCAGCAGAGCCACGTCGCCCAAGGTGGAGGCAAGCCGGGCAATCTCGATGATTTCTGGCCGTGGGGTCATGCCGGCCTTGCGGTGAAAGAGCCACTGCTCGGTGGTCAGATCAGATTCAAGGGCCTCGTTGACGAGCCGTAAGTATTCCTCGCCCGTGGCCGGCACACCCTTTTCGGCGAGCCATTCGCCCTCATCATTCCACCAGCGTCGGCGAAGCTCATGAAAGTCGAGTCCAGTGAGTTCCTCAAGGCCATGCATCCGAATACGCCACTGATAGTCGTAGAGGACGTTGTCCATATCGAAGAGAAAAAGCATCCAGACCAGCCTATGCCCGCTCACTACACTGGGCTTAATGGCCACCCTGTTTGATCTCACAGATGAGCACTATGTCTTGTCGGGGATTCACACTGCCCACGCAGCGCTGTCTCGAGGCGACATCGTGGTTGTCCCGACCGACACCGTCTATGGCCTAGCGGCCTGCCCCAAGGTCGACGGTGCACTAGAGCGCCTCGTCGGAGTCAAAGGGCGAGGCCTCGACATGGCTCCTCCCATTTTGATCTCGGGCATTGAGCAAGCAGAACCCCTCGTCGCAGAGGGTGCTTTTACCGAAGGCGTGGTCGCCGCACTGAAGCTGCTGTGGCCTGGAGCACTCACCATCGTTCTTCCGATTAATCCGGCACTTGGTTTCAGCGTGGGGGATACCCCGGGCACCATTGCCCTGCGGGTGCCCAACCAGCCGGAACTTCTGGAGTTACTGCGTATTCACGGTCCACTTGCTGTCACCAGCGCTAATGTCACCGGCGAGCCGCCGTGTCAGACCATTTCTCAGGCGATCAATGTCTTTGGCGACGAGGTGTCTGTGTACCTCAATGCTGGCTCGGAATCGGGAACACACCACGAGCCTTCCACCATCATTGACGCGACGGCGTTGGGTAACAATGGTGCGGTGAGCATTATCCGAGCAGGAGCCATCAGTCCTGCCGAACTGGCAGATGCCGGACTCGAGGTTGTCGCGTGACCTTTTACGCTCTCGTGCTCATCACGGCCACGGTCGTGAGTTACTTGGTGTCGATTCTTTTGTGGAAAGTCGGCGGCAGGTGGGTCAAGCAGCGAGACATCAGAGACCGAGATGTTCACCAGACCCCGACTCCTCGCCTTGGGGGGCTTGCCATCTTTGTCAGCATGTTGGCGGCCACTGCCGTGGCAAGCCAGGTGGGCTGGTTTGATGAAGTGTTCGATAATCCCCGCGACGTTTATGCGTTGCTAGGTGCAGCAGCCATCGTGGTGGCGATTGGGTTTGTCGATGACCTCATCGACTTGGACTGGCTGACCAAGCTTGCGGGTCAAATCCTCGCTGCAGGGCTAGTCGCCTGGCAGGGCGTGCAAATTGTGTCAATTCCAATTGGCGGTCTCACCTTGTTCTCGCCCACGCTGTCGCTGGTGTTGACGGTGCTGGCGATTGTCTTGGTGATGAACGCCGTGAACTTCATTGATGGCCTTGATGGTCTCGTTGCTGGGGTGACCTTGATCGCCAGTGGCGTGTTCTTCATCTATAGCTTCCTGCTCGCCACCGGCGAGGCAGATACTCCCTACTTCAACTACGCGTCGTTGTTCACGGCCATCTTGCTGGGTGGAATGTTGGGATTTGTTCCAATCAACTGGCACCCTGCGAAGCTCTTCCTGGGTGACTCGGGCTCGCTGTTGGTGGGATTGATCATGGCCACCACGGCCATTTCTGTGACCGGGCAGATCGACCCCGCCACCGTGAGTGCCTCCCAACTGTTGCCCGCATTTATTCCCATGCTCCTGCCGCTCGCGGTCTTAATCGTGCCGTTGCTGGACTTTCTCTTGGCCGTTCTTCGTCGCTTGCGCGCAGGAATGAGCCCATTTGAGGCAGATCGTCAACACCTCCACCACCGCTTGCTCGATATGGGCCACACCCACCTTCAAGCGGTGTTGATTTTGTATGCCTGGACTGCGGTGTTGGCCGTCGGCACTCTGCTGTTTTTGTTTGTCGACTGGTACCTTGCCATCGGAATCATCGCGATGGGTCTGATTGGCTCCACCGTGATTACGCTCTCGCCGGATAACCGCGTGGTCCACGACCCTCTCGCGATCCCCGCCGAACAAGGAGAAAAGTAGTGTCCAGTGTGACTCCCCAGCAGGTAGTGAAACGCGCCCTTTTCTGGGGCGTGATCTCTACGTCGATTGTGGTGATCATTGCCAGTGTGGTGGGAGCTCTTGTGGCAGAACTCTCGGGCATGCTCGGAGCACTGGCGGGTGGAGCAGTCGGATTTCTCTTGCTCGCGCTCACCCCGCTATCCATCATTTGGGGGTTCAAAGCCGGTGGCGGAAGTGTTCTCGCTCCGGGGTTCTTCGCCGTGGTTCTCGGAGTGTGGCTGGCGAAGTTCGTGATCTTTATCGCCCTGATTTTCTTACTCGGTGACATGAGCGCACTTCACCGCGAGACTCTCTTCCTCACCATCGTGGCGGCACTCCTCGTGGGCCTGGTTACCGACTTGATTGTGGTGCTTCGCTCCCGGATGCCGTATGTCGACGTAGAGCTTCCTGGCCAGTCCTAGCCACCGGTGAGTGGGTCGATCATTCGGCCCACGAGAGAAGGCTTACCGGTCTTGGCTTCGATGCGGTCAGCCAGCGCCGTACCGGCAATCCCCGCAGTGGCGCCGAGCCAGCGAAGCGGTTCAGGCTCCCATTTTGGCCAATGGTCACTCACCAGCGGTAACCGTGTGCGGCCAGAGTGGCTACCCGTGGCCAAGTCCGCGAGTGTGAACCCGGCGAGCTGTGACAGTGCCACGCCGTCGCCCACATAACCGCCCGCTCGTCCAATTCCAGTGGAGGGGTCAAAGTAAACCCTCGCGTGCCAGTCCCGCGGGATTCCAAGGGCCCCGCCCCAGCGGTGGCTAATCGCAGTCTTGCCAATCTGGGGAAACAACCCCCGAAGGGTTTCTTCCAGGCGGTCAAAGACTCGAGGTACGCGGTCATAGCCAGGCTTGATTCGACTTCCGAAGTGATACGGAGCACCGCGTCCACCAAATGCGATTCGGTTATCGGCCGTGCGCTGACCATAAATGATGAGGCGACGGTAGTCGGCGAAGGTCTCGCCCATTGCTAAGCCGATGTCGTCAAAGACGGAATCTGGCATCGGCTCGGTGGCAATCATCAGCGAATACAGCGGAAGGGTCATTCGCGTAAGCCCTGGAAGTTGAGATCGGTATGCCTCCATCGCCTCGATGATCACGTCCGCTTTCACACTGCCCACACGTGTATCGATGATTCCTGGGCGGATACGCGTGACCTCGGTCTGTTCTCTGATGGTGACTCCGCGCTGCTCGAGCGCGTCAGCGAGACCCCGGACCAGCTTTGCCGGGTGGATCCTCGCGCAGTCTTTGGTCCAAGTCGCACCGAGTGCCCCGGGGGAGTTCAGTGTCTGGTGGGGCTCTCGCCATTCCAAATGGTCTAGCCCTATGGTGCGTGTGGATTCGAGGTGTTCGCTCGCGCGGGAGAGTTCAATCGGACTCCTCGCGAGAGTAGTGGAGCCTGCTTTGACATAGTCAGCGTCGATGCCAAGTCTCGAAGCCCATTCACCCACACCGTCTACGGCGGCGTGCATGTGAGACCGAAGGTCTGCTGCCTTATCCCGACCGTGCAGATCAATCAGTGCGTGAGTTTCTGTGGGAAACAACGCGCTGGCCCAGCCGCCGTTTCGACCAGACGCGCCAAAGCCCGCGAAGTCTTTTTCCAGAACCAAAATGCGCGCATGAGGAGAGTTCTCGGTAATGCCCAGCGCGGTCCATAGGCCTGTGAACCCAGCACCCACAATGACAACGTCAAATCTGCTCGCCAGGTCGCTTGGCTGCAGAGGGAGTCGGGGTGTGGGGGTGCCGATCTGGTCAAACCACAGCGACACCCCCGGGGAGTGTGACACCTACTTGTTCTTGAGCTTTTCCATCATCTCGCTGGCCTCGGTGAGGACCTTGCGGAGGATGGCTTCAATCTCGTCGAATTCCTTTGGACCAATCGTCAGCGGCGGTGCCAACTGGACGACGGGGTCGCCGCGGTCATCGGCGCGGCAGTAGAGGCCCGCCTCAAAGAGTGCCTTGGAGAGGAACCCACGAAGAAGAATCTCTGCTTCTTCGTCGTTGAAGGTTTCCTTGGTGGCCTTGTCCTTGACCAGCTCGATGCCGTAGAAGTAACCAGCGCCGCGCACGTCTCCGACGATGGGGATATCGAGCAGCTTCTCCAGAGTTGCTTTAAAAATTGGCGCGTTCTCACGCACGTTTTCGTTGAGCTTCTCCTCCTCAAAGAGGTCTAAGTTCTCAAGAGCTACCGCAGAGGAAACGGGGTGTCCACCGAAGGTGTAGCCGTGGAGGAAGGACGTCGAGCCGTGCTTAAACGGTTCGTACAACTTCTCGCTGGCGATCATTGCACCAATGGGGGAGTAGCCGCTGGTCATTCCCTTCGCGCAGGTGATCATGTCGGGGACGAAGTCGAATGCCTTGCACGCAAACATTTCGCCGATTCGACCAAAGGCGCAAATCACTTCGTCAGAGACCAAGAGCACTTCGTGCTTGTCGCAGATTTCGCGCACTCGCTGGAAGTATCCAGGAGGGGGTGGGAAACATCCACCAGCATTTTGGACTGGCTCCAAGAACACCGCGGCCACCGTGTCCGCACCTTCGAACTCAATCATCTCTTCGATGCGGTTGGCGGCCCAAATACCAAACTCTTCTTCCGTTCCGCCGGGGAAACCCATTTCCTCAGCGCGGTAGTAGTTGGTGTTGGGCACGCGGAAGCCACCCGGGGTGAGGGGTTCATACATCTGCTTCATCGCGGGGATTCCCGTAATGGTCAGAGCGCCCTGCGGGGTGCCGTGGTAGGCCACAAAGCGGGAGATCACCTTGTGCTTCATGGGCTTTCCCATCAGCTTCCAATAGTGCTTGGCAAGCTTGAAGGCCGTCTCAACTGCTTCACCACCACCGGTGGTGAAGAACACGCGGTTGAGATCTCCCGGTGCGTAGTCGGCAAGACGCTTAGCAAGCTCAACTGCTTTCGGGTGGGCGTAGGACCAGAGCGGGAAGAAGGACAGCTCTTCGGCTTGCTTCTTCGCTGCTTCTGCGAGGCGCTCGCGGCCGTGTCCAACCTGGACAACAAAGAGACCGGAGAGGCCGTCGATGTACTTGTTGCCCTTGTCGTCGTAGATGTAGTGGCCTTCACCACGGGTAATCACAGGCACGCCCTTGCCCGATTCCATCACCGACTGGCGGGCGAAGTGCATCCACAGGTGGTCTTTGGCCATCTGCTGTGTGCGCTCTTGTTCGGTCTGCTTCACAGCCGTCTTTTTCCTGGGGGCACCCGCGCCCACAATCTTCTTGACGGTGTCAGTCAGGGTCGGTTTCATTATGGGGTCCCCCAGTCGTAGTGTTGCTTTCTTAGTTCAAGGTACGTGAACGTTTCGGTGGAACTCACGCCATCCACGGCGCGAATCTTCTTGAGCAGCAGCTCCGTCATCTCCTCGTCGTCACGGGTGACGACTTCGGCGAGGATGTCGAAGCGGCCGGTGGTGAGTACGAGATAGTCGATCGCATCAATCTTCTCGAGCTTCTCCACCACCTCGAATGGATCGCCGGTGGTGCGAATCCCCACCATGGCTTGACGGTGAAAGCCAAGCTTCAGCGGGTCGGTCACGGCAACAATTTGCAGCACGCCCTGGTCGGTGAGCTTTTGGACTCTCTGGCGCACGGCTGCTTCGCTCAGCCCCACACTCTTGCCAATGTCGGCATACGAGCGTCGGCCATCGCGCTGGAGTAACTCGATGATGTGTTTACTTACATCATCGAGTTCACGCGAC
>CAYXEM010000023.1:0-10978 GCA_964464045.1 uncultured Microbacteriaceae bacterium
CGGCGATCACGTGGTTATTCGAAAAGCAGGGGATGTCATCCCCGAAGTTCTTGGTCCCGTGGTCGAAAAACGCACGGGCGATGAGCGCGCCTTTGAAATGCCCAGTGGATGTCCAGAATGTGGTGCACCACTCGCTCCCCAAAAAGAAGGCGACATTGATCTTCGCTGTCCGAATCAGCAAAGTTGCCCTGCGCAGGTGCGCGGTCGCATCGAACACATCGGCTCCCGCGGCGCCCTCGACATTGAAGGACTGGGAGAAGTAAGCGCCCTCGCGCTGACCCAACCCATCACCTCTCAAAAGCCTGTGCTCACCTCAGAGGCGGGACTATTTGCCCTTCGCGTCGAAGATCTTTTCCCCGTCACGTATTGGGGCCGGGACCCCGACACGGGTGAGGTGAAGAAGGACGCGAACGGGAACCTCGTTGAGCTCACCCCCTTTAAGAGAAAGCGACAAAAATCAGACGTCGAAGTGGGCAGTAGCGACCAGTTTGTTGGCGACGACGAGTTCGTCCCCTCAAAAGCAGCGTGGGAGTTACTTGACCAACTCGAAATAGCAAAGACCAAGCCGCTATGGCGCTTCTTGGTGAGCCTCAATATCCGACACGTCGGCCCTGTGGCCGCTCGTGCTCTTGCCGAATACTTTGGTTCTCTGGAAGCAATTGAGAATGCGGGAGCTGACGAGCTCGCTGCCATTGACGGCGTTGGCTCGACGATTGCTCAATCGATTACTGACTGGCTGGCCGTGCAGTGGCATCAAGAGATTCTCATTCAGTGGCGGGCTGCCGGGGTGAGTTTTGTGGATCCCGACTGGACCCCGGGTGGAAGTGTCGTGGATGGCCCACTTTCTGGCTTGAGCGTGGTGGTGACTGGATCAATTGATGGATATACCCGAGATGGAGCAAGCGAAGCAGTGCGCTCCGCTGGAGGAACACCCGCCTCGAGTGTGAGCAAGAAGACTGCACTTGTCGTTGCAGGACCTGGAGCAGGCTCCAAACTCCAAAAAGCAGAAGCCCTGGGGGTGCCCGTGGTGGACCAGGCACGCTTTGACGAAGTCCTGCAAAAAGGCCTTTCGATACTGGATTAGGCACTATTGAGCGCCAACTAGACTGGGTGGCTTAGTGCCGATTGGGAGAGCAATGACCGAAATTAGCCACGACCAGGTGAAACACCTGGCTTCTTTGGCTCGAATCGCCCTTACTGACGCCGAGGTGGATCGCCTCACCGGTGAGCTGGGCGCGATTGTTGACGCTGTGGACAAAATTGGGGAAGTCGCTGCCCCGGATGTCGAGCCCACGAGCCACCCTGTGCCACTCGGGAATGTCTTCCGCCCAGACGTTGTGGGTGACACTCTCACCACAGAACAGGCCATGTCTGGTGCTCCCGATCACGATGGCTCCCGGTTTAGGGTCACCGCAATTCTGGGAGAAGAACAGTGAGCGAATTAACCCGTTTGCCCGCCATTGAGTTGCAGGGCCTGCTCAACGCCGGGGAAGTGTCGTCTGTAGAGCTGGTCTCGGCTCATTTAGAGCGTATGGAGCAGGTTGAGCCCACTGTGAAGGCCTTCCTTCACGTCAGCGATCACGCACTCGACGAGGCAAAAGCTATCGACGCTAAGCGTGCGAAGGGTGAAGAGCTTCCTGCAACTGCCGGCCTTCCACTGGCTGTAAAAGACGTGTTGTGCACGAGCGATATGCCCACCACCTCCGGCTCCCGCATCCTGGAGGGCTGGGTCCCGCCCTATGACGCGACGGTTGTGCGCAAATACCGCGAAGCGGGAATGGTGGCTCTGGGTAAGACCAACATGGACGAATTCGCCATGGGCTCTTCCACCGAACACTCCGGCTACCACCGCACTGCAAACCCATGGGATATCGAGCGCATTCCTGGTGGTTCCGGTGGTGGCTCCGCTGCCGCCGTGTCTGCTTTTGAAGCCCCCTTGGCGCTTGGTAGCGACACAGGAGGGTCGATTCGTCAACCGGCCGCAGTGACCGGAAGTGTGGGATTCAAGCCCACCTATGGTGGCGTCAGCCGTTATGGAGTGATTGCACTCGCCTCCTCGCTTGACCAGGTCGGCCCAGTATCCAGAAGCGTTGTCGATGCCGCTCTTCTTCACGACGTCATCGCAGGTCACGACCCACACGATTCGACCTCGATCCACAAGCCATGGGGTTCGATGTTGGACGCGGCCGTTAGCGCCTCCGCAGAGCCTGATCTGAAGGGTGTCAAGCTCGGCCGCGTGAAGCAACTGGACACCGAAGATGGCTTCCAGCCCGGTGTGCGCCAGCGCTTTCACGAGCTTCTTGAGCTTGCAAGTTCATACGGTGCAGAAATTGTCGATATCGACGCACCTCACTTTGATTATGCGGTCGCCGCGTATTACTTGATTTTGCCGGCCGAGGCCTCGAGCAACTTGGCCAAATACGATTCGGTGCGTTTTGGACTTCGCGTCACCCCTGACGGCAGCGCCACCGTCGAGGACGTTATGGCCGCCACCAGGGAAGCGGGCTTTGGCGACGAGGTCAAGCGTCGCATCATCCTGGGAACTTATGCCCTCAGCGCTGGCTACTACGACGCCTTCTACGGCAAGGCCCAAAAGGTTCGCACACTGATTCAGCGGGACTTCTCCGAAGCGTTCTCGAAGGTCGATGCACTCATTACCCCAACGGCTCCCACCACGGCGTTTAAGTTCGGGGAGCAGCTGGATAACCCACTCACCATGTGGGCAAATGACATGACGACGATTCCTGCCAACCTCGCAGGAGTTCCAGGTCTCGCTCTACCCATGGGCTTGGCGCCGGAGGACGGCCTACCTGTGGGTGCTCAGCTGATGGCTCCGGCCTATGAAGACCAGAGGCTCTTCAGTATCGGAGCTGCACTGGAAGCGTTAATCGTCCAAAGAGATGGTTCCCATATTTCGAGCCTGGTGCCAGAACCTGGCCAGCCGAGAGCGCAGGTGGCATAAATGGCGAAACTCATGGATTACGAAAAGGCCCTTGAGCTATTTGAACCTGTCATTGGTTTGGAAGTTCACGTGGAGTTGAACACCGACACCAAGATGTTCTCTCCTGCGCCAAACCCTGCTGCTTCGCTCGAGGATTACGCCCCCAACACCGCGATTTCCCCCGTGTGCTTGGGGCTTCCCGGTTCCCTCCCCGTGGTGAACGAGCAAGCGATTCGATCGAGTATCGCTCTCGGCTTGGCGTTGGGGTGCTCGATTGCGGAGACGTCCCGGTTTGCCCGCAAAAACTACTTCTACCCCGACCTGGCGAAGAACTATCAAATTAGCCAATACGACGAACCCATTGCCTTTGATGGCGCCATCGAAGTAGAACTCGATGACCACACCCTGTGGAGTGTGGACATTGAACGCGCCCACATGGAAGAAGACGCCGGAAAGCTCACCCACATTGGTGGCGACACGGGCCGTATTCACGGCGCCGAGTATTCACTCGTTGACTACAACCGCGCCGGTGTTCCGCTCGTCGAGATTGTGACCAGGCCAATTGATGGCGCAGGGGAGAGGGCACCCGAGCTTGCTCGTGCCTACGTACAAACCATCCGTGACATCGTCTTGTCGCTAGGAGTGTCACAGGCGCGCATGGAGCGAGGAAACCTGCGGTGTGATGCCAACGTGTCGCTTCGGCCCAAAGGTCAGGCCGAGTTTGGTACCCGCACGGAGACGAAAAACGTGAACTCCTTCCGCTCCATCGAGCGGGCAGTGCGCTACGAAATCCAACGCCAAGCAACTCTGCTGAGCGAAGGCACGGCGATCATCCAAGAAACCCGCCACTGGCACGAAGACACCGGGCAAACAAGCCCTGGACGTCCGAAGTCAGATGCGGATGATTACCGCTATTTCCCCGAGCCCGACCTTCTGCCGGTGACCCCAGATCCTGCCCTGTTGGAAGAAATTAGGGCGTCGTTGCCGGAGGCCCCGGTGGCCAGGCGTCGTCGCTTGCGAGAGGCGTGGGCACTGCCTGAAATGGATTTCCAAGCGATTGTGAATGCTGGCCTGATTGACGCAGTTGAATCCACCATCGCGTTGGGCGCAAGCGCTGCAGCGGCGAAGAAGTGGTGGCTGGGTGAGCTCTCTCGTATTGCCAACGACCGCGGGGTTGCGGCAACAGATTTGTTGACCCCCGAACAAGTCGCTGATTTGGATAAGAGTGTGTCGTCGGGAGTGATCACCGACAAGATCGCCCGCGATGTACTCGCGCGTATGGTCGATGGCGAGGGTTCCGCAGAAGAAATCATCGACGCACAAGGCCTCGCCGTGGTCTCCGATGATTCGGCACTGACTGCAGCGATTGATGAAGCATTGGCCGCAGACCCTGACGTGTTGGCGAAAATCCAAGAGGGCAAGGTTCAAGCTGCAGGCGCCATCATCGGCAAGGTGATGCAGGCTCTCGGTGGCCAGGCGGACGCGAAGCGTGTGCGCGAATTGATTCTCGAGAGGGCTGGTTCCTAGGCCCTATGGGCTCTGGGACTGTGGAATACTGAAGACACCATGAACATCTTCTTATTTGTCCTCTCATCGGTCATCTTCTTGGCATCGTTCCCGATGTATGCCTACGCGTTCGTGGTGCCAGACCCATACCCCGCACTGTTGTTTACCGCTGGAATCTTCACTTCGGTCGCAGCGTTTGTGATCCCGATTGTGATTCTCGGTCGCTCCGAGCGCTAGATATTTTCGTCGCCCACCACTCGGGCGGTAAACCCCACAAGGCGTTGGCGTACGCCTTCTGAGCGTCGCTTAACAGTGTCTGAGGCGTCTGGATGATTAGGGTCATCCGCCGGCTTCATCCGAATCAGCGCAGAGCAGGAGAGGTCTCGGCACAGATAGGTACCCACGGTGTCGCCTCGTCGACCTGGAGCTCCTGCCTTAGGTGCGACAAACAAACTCACTTGCGGTGCTGGCTGTTGTGTGTGGCAGAGCGAACACATCGCGGGCTTTCCCGGGGGCATCGCGGTCTCTGATGCGCGCAGTTTCACTCCCCGCGGTGTTGCGCCATCCCAATAGACGATGTATCCCCGGTGTGGCTTCTCGGGGTCGCGCCAACCGAGAAACTCGCGCTCTTCCCAAATGGTTTCGTGGAGTCCGGGGAGGGGGATTTCGTGGCGCTCGGTGTCATCAACATTCACCAGAGCATTTCTGATTTCGTCGGGGCTGAGCGAGCGCATCTATTTAGTGTAAAAGGGCAAAAAGTAACGCCAGCCCCATGCGGGACTGGCGTTACTCACGTCTCAGAAATTAGAGAGGCTTGATGTTTTCTGCCTGAGGGCCTTTTTGACCCTCGGTGACATCGAATTCAACCTTCTGGTTTTCTTCGAGGCTGCGGTATCCAGAACTCTGGATGGCGCTGAAGTGAGCGAAGACATCTGCTCCGCCGTCGTCAGGGGTGATGAACCCGTAGCCCTTGTCGCCGTTAAACCACTTAACAATTCCGGTGGCCATGAACTTCCTTTGCTGTTGCTGTATTTCTGGTTAGGAGTTTCGAGTTACGAAACAACTCGTCACTGTGTCCCTTTCGCACTCCCAGACGCCCGATTACAACAACCAGCACGCAAGTTTCACTACAGGGGTTTGTCACGCATTACAAAGCCTAGTGGCCAAGGAGCATTTCCGGGGGGTAATTGCCAAGCTGTTACTCAGCGTTTACCCTGCTGCACGCCATAGCCTCAGGGACCATGGGCGAGGAAGATACGGAATCGGTGTGGGATTACCCCAGGCCACCGGCGCTATCGCCGTCTTCTGAGCGTGTAGTCGTGACCCACAAAGGCCAAGTGTTGTGTGAGACCATTCGCGCAATAAGAGTGTTAGAAACGTCTCACCCCCCGACGTATTACCTCCCTCGCGAAGACTGCCGCATGGAGTTTTTCGAGCCCGTCGCCGGGTCGACAGTGTGCGAATTCAAGGGTGTCGCCCATTACGCCGACATTGTGGTCAATGGTGCGCGCGAGTCTCGATGCGCTTGGTGGTATCCCGAGCCCACGCGAGAATTTGCGGCCATTCGCGACTACATCGCGCTCTACCCGGGCAGGGTTGACCAGTGCAGTGTCGATGGTGAAATCGTGGTGGCCCAAGAGGGAGATTTCTATGGGGGTTGGATTACCTCTCGCGTTAAGGGCCCTTTTAAAGGTGCGCCCGGAACATGGGGTTGGTAGGACGAACATGGCGAGGCTGGTCTAGGCTGTGCGCGTGAACAAATCTGGTTCCAGGTTTGACGGTGAGACGGAGTACCGGCCCATCACCGATAGTGACCTCAAAGCGATTCGTACGCTCAACAATGACGCCTACCCGGCTGTTCCAAAAACGACCACCGAAGAATTGCAAGAACTCATCGGTAAAGCCTCCTGGGGGATGGCCGCGTGGCGAGACGGTGAGATTGCGGGATTCATTTTCTGCTTCTCTCCGGGTGCCGACTATGACTCGGAGAACTATCGATATTTCGAACGACACTACGACTCCCACTTTTACATCGACCGGATCGTCGTTGCCAAGGCCCATCGGGGAAGCGGCTTAGGGCTGAGTTTGTACAACAAAGTCTTTGCAGAAGCCAAGGACCGCGGCTTTGGCTACGTCACCTGTGAGGTGAACCTCGATCCACCCAATCCGGTGAGTATTGCCTTCCACCACCGGATGGGCTTTGAGGATGTTGGTGAGCAGGAGACGAAGTCGGGCACCGTGTATGTCCAATTGATGGCAGCAAATATGGAGGCCGTGGGTGCCTGAATCTACCCGTCCAAGTGTCGGCATAGTAATTCCTGCCTATAACGAGGAAGCCACTATCCGCGCCTGCGTGACCGCAGCTATTGGGCAAACTTCTCCCGCCGCAGAAATCATCGTGGTGGATAACAAGTCCACCGACCACACGGCACAGATCCTCCAGGAACTCATTAACGAGTATCCAGATGCCCCGATCACGGTGTTGCGCCAAGAGCAAGCTCAAGGAATTACTCCCACCCGGAATATGGGCTTTGACGCGGTCACAAGCGACGTGATTGGCCGAATCGACTCCGACACGTTGTTGGAGCCGGACTGGGTTGAGAACGTTCAAAATGTTTTTATGGACCCCAAAGTCCACGCCGCCACCGGCCCCGTCGTGTACTACGACCTGCCTCTTCGTCGATACATGGCCAGGGCCGATGATGCGTCTAGGAAAGCGATGTATCGCCTTGCGACGAGCTACCACTTCCTCTTTGGCACCAACATGGCTCTTCGGCGTGATGCGTGGTGGGAAATTCGTGACGAGATTTGCCTGGATGCAGATGACAGGATGCACGAAGATATCGACTTGTCCGTGCACCTCTATGACCACGGGTTAAAGGCGGTCTACTCGTCGGCGATGGTGGCGGGAATGTCGGCTCGTCGAATCGATGACACCCCGAAAGACTTTTACGACTACGTCCAGCGCTTTGACCGCACCTATCGCCACCACGGCATTAGAAAGCGCCGCCTTCGCGCCCCGGCGTGGGTGTATCTCGCGATTTACCCGATTGCAAAGGGCATGCGCTGGGGGCACCAGTTACGCGCCTCCCAGCCGTTTAAGTTGCCGTCCTTCTAGGTTCGCTACACTTTCAGCCACACGGGAGCCGAAAGGCTGAGAGGAAGCACCCGCTTCGACCGTCGAACCTGATCTGGGTAATGCCAGCGCAGGGAGGACCTCTATCCCGTGCCCAATCCGTTAGTTGGAAAGGCACGATTATGACAACACCAATTCGTCGCACCTGGTCGGTGCGAGACATTGTGACCGCAAGTGTGGTCGCCGTCGCATCCGGATTGCTCTTTGCCGTCTGGAACGTCGCAAACGCTCCCATCCTCGATCCCCTCGGCGCCCTTGTTCCCGGGCTGTCTGCGGTGGGCCACGGAGTGTGGCTCATGGGGGGGCTTCTCACCGCGCTGGTTGTGCGCAGGCCCGGAGCAGCTCTCTACGGAGAGCTTGTGGCAGCGACAGTTTCCGCGGTGATTGGAAACCAGTGGGGCGTCATTACGCTGCTCTACGGCGCTGTCCAAGGAGTTGGGGCCGAGCTGGTGTTTGCCCTGATGTTTTATCGAGCCTGGGGTGTGATTGCTGCGCTCGCTGCCGGTGCAGTAGCGGGGGCTGCGATGGCAACCCTTGACCTTGTTCTCTACTACGCGGGCGCTGACACGCAGTTCACGTGGGTCTATGCCGCTGCGTCGGTAGCGTCAGGGGCGATCATTGCAGGCCTGGGAAGTAACGGGCTCGCGAATGCTCTGCGCCGAGCTGGAGTGCTCTCGCGCACATGATTCACACCCAGTTGGGAGTGGGAATCGAGGCGAAAGACCTCGGTTTTCGCTACCACGGGCACGACACCCCCGCCCTTGAGCAGGTGAGTTTCTCACTTGCTCCGGGTGAGGCGTGTCTTGTTGTGGGGTCATCGGGCAGTGGAAAATCCACCCTCGCCCGCATCATTGCAGGGCTGGTTGATGCCGATGATGGTGTGGTCACCGGTGAGCTTCGCCTCGGTGGCGCAACTTGGTTCGACAAGTCTGTGCCTGTTGGGGTGGTCCTCCAGCAGCCCGATGATCAAACGATTTTGCACACCATCGGCGACGATATTGCCTTCGGACTCGAAAACCTCGGGATTCCCCCAGAAGAAATGTCTGCGCGAATAGCAGAAGCGCTCTCCTGGGTGGGCCTCGACCTGCCAATTAATCACCCCACCGAAGCGTTGTCTGGAGGTCAGCGCCAACGCCTTGCCCTCGCGGGTGCTCTCGCGATGCGACCGGGGGTGTTGGTGTTTGATGAGCCTCTTCAAGCGCTCGATCGTGAGGGGAAGCGAGAGGTACTCGCCACAATCGAGGCACTTCGACGACACCGTGAGATGACCCTCGTGGTGGTCGACCATGAGCCTTGGCAGTGGCGAGGTCTCGTTGATCGAGTCTTAGAACTAGACCAGGGGTGTGTGCGCTCGTGTAAGTCAGTCACTGATTCACCCATTGAGTGGGCGCGCGAGGTCAATGCCCCAGCCCCCAGCGAGAATGCCTCCACGGAAATCGCGCTGAGAGTCGAATCACTCGTGGTGGGCAGAAAAGGCGTCGCTCTTCCGGGGGTCCATGATTTCGCGTTACACCGAGGTGAGATTCTGGCTGTGGTCGGGCCCAACGGCTCGGGAAAGACAACATTGGCTCTGACTCTGGCGGGGCTGCTTCCTCCGCTCTCGGGGACCGTCGGCCCCTTTGCGCCTCCTCATTCGATGGATTCTGCGGAGTTGGCCAAGACTGTGAGCTTCGTGCCCCAAAATCCTGCCCATCACCACCTGGCAGATACCGTGCGGGGCGACGTGGAGGTCTCTCTCTCAGGGAGCGGTCTACGGGCAACAGAGCGTGACTCGTTGGTCACACACCAGGTGAAAAAGTTTAATCTTGAGTCGCTTCTCGCCAGGCACCCTGCCACCCTCTCTGGAGGCCAGGCGCGCCGTCTGGCCCTTGCCAGCGCAACGGTCTCTTCGCCCCGAGTCCTCATCCTCGATGAGCCCACCCAAAGCCTCGATCGGGACTCCTGGAATGGACTCGTGGAGCACCTGAAGACTCTTGCCGCAGAGGGTGTCGCAGTGGTTCTCTCCACGCACGATGACCAGTTGGTGAGTGCCTTGGGGGCAAGGACCTATCGTGTCGCCGAGAGCCCGGCGCCTGCGCTGAAGCACGCCGTGTCGTCCACTCCGGGCTGGTTGGAGGGCGCCAACCCACTCTCACTGATTGCTGCCTCTGTGGCGATTGCAGTGGCGTTGATTGCGAGAGTTGACGTCACAGAAGCCGCCATTGCACTTGGTGTTTCTGGGCTTCTTCTCGTGGGTACTGGCGCCCTGCGCTTTTCCCATGCTCTGAGGCTGGCTCCTGTGGGTATTGCGGCGGTCTTTGCCGCACTCACCATCGCTCTCTATGGTCAAGCATCTGGCCGGGTGTTATTCGAGTGGGGAATCATGAGAGTCAGCGAAGGCTCACTTGATCTCGCCCTGGCCACCCTGCTTCGAGTGTTAGCCATAGCGGTGCCAGCGATTGCCCTGTTTCAACATATTTCGCCGACCAAGCTCGCCGATGCGCTCACCACGTATCTCCGCGCACCTGAACGGTTTGTGGTGGGAGCACTATCGGCAACCAGGTTGGTGTCGTTGTTGGGAGTGGACTATCAACAAATTCGTGCCACCCGTCGAAGCCGAGGAATGGGGGATACCCCATGGTGGAAGCGAATCGGGAGCGACAGTTTTTCGCTGCTTGTGATCGCGCTGTCCCGCGCAAAAACCTTGGCCACAGCTATGGAAGCGCGGGCCTTTGGCCGCTCACCCCGTCGCACTCACTACCGTGTTAGCACCTGGCGCGGCATTGACTGGGTAATCATTGCCATCGGAACGGCAATTGCCGCGGTGGCCCGCATAGGGGGAAGCATCTGGTGAGTGTGCGCGAGGTGATACTAATCGACGGTCACTCTGGGTCGGGGAAGACTGACTTTGCCAAGTCATTGGCCGTCGAATGCGGTTACGAAATGTTGAGCCTCGATGAGGTCTATCCGGGATGGGATGGTCTAGACGCCGGCCAGGCGCTTGTGGCGAAGAGGCTTTTGCCTGCCTGGCTCAGCACAGGTGCTGTTACCGTCCCGCAGTGGGATTGGGCCACCATGTCCTATGCCTCATCCCGACTCGTACCAGACGCTCCCGGCTTAGTAGTGGAGGGGTGTGGTGCAATTAGCCAGGCCAGCATGGCCTTGGCAGTGCGGTCTATCTGGCTAGACGCGGCAGAGTCGATTCGATTCGAGCGGGCGATAGGCCGAGACGGGGAGTCGTACCGCGTGCAGTGGAAGCGCTGGGCCCTGCAGGAGCAACGCTTTCTGCTGTTGCACCGCTCACGCGATCGTGCAGGCGAGAGGATTGCGACCTAACGCGCCAATGGGGTGAGTAACGGGGCTTGAACCCGCGGCCTCCTGGACCACAACCAGGCGCTCTACCGACTGAGCTATAC
>CAYXEM010000024.1:0-8410 GCA_964464045.1 uncultured Microbacteriaceae bacterium
GCGGATGACTAGCGAGAATCAGGCCGAGGGTGCCGGCGGAGTTGACTTCCGCGATCTAGAAGCAAAATGGCAACCCATTTGGGAGCAGATGCAGCCGTTCACGGCTGGTGACCCCAACGATAAGCGTCCTCGCAAATACATCCTCGACATGTTCCCCTATCCTTCCGGGGATCTTCACATGGGCCACGCTGAGGTGTACGCCCTAGGCGACATTGTGGCGCGCTACTGGCGCCTTCGTGGATTCCAAGTTCTCCACCCCATCGGCTGGGACTCTTTTGGGCTTCCTGCAGAAAATGCTGCGATTAAGCGCGGCATCGATCCGCGCGTGTGGACGTATGAAAATATCGACCAGCAAAAAGCGTCGATGAAGCGCTACGCCGCATCGTTCGACTGGACCAGGGTGCTCCACACCTCAGACCCCGAGTACTACAAGTGGAACCAGTGGCTGTTCCTGCGCATGTATGAGCGGGGCCTCGCCTACCGCAAAGACTCGTGGGTGAACTGGGACCCGGTCGACCAAACCGTTCTTGCCAACGAGCAGGTGTTGCCTGATGGCACCTCGGAGCGCTCTGGCGCCATGGTGGTGAAGAAAAAACTCACCCAGTGGTATTTCAAGATCACCGACTACGCAGACCGCCTGCTCGATGACCTGAACCAACTCGAGGGTCGTTGGCCTCAAAAAGTGTTGACCATGCAGCGAAACTGGATTGGTCGAAGCCAGGGCGCAGAAGTCGACTTTGTCATTGAAGGTCACGACGAGACAGTGAGTGTCTTCACGACCCGCCCAGACACGCTCTTTGGCTGCACCTTCATGGTGGTCGCCCCGGACTCCGACCTCGCCGCTGAATTGGCCGCTGGATCCACACCAGAGGTTCAAGAGAAGTTTGCGGAGTATCTCGAGAAGGTCCAAAAATCTTCGGAGATTGAGCGACAAGACCAGACTCGTGAGAAAACAGGTGTCTTCCTAGAGCGCTACGCCATCAACCCGGTTAACGGCGAACGAGTGCCTGTGTATGCGAGCGATTACGTCCTCGCTGACTATGGAACCGGGCTCATCATGGCTGTTCCCGCTCACGACCAAAGAGACCTTGACTTTGCATTGAAGTTTGACCTTCCCGTCCGCGTCGTCGTCGATGTCACCGCACCAATTACGGGAGCACTTCCGGTGGTGACCCAAGAAATGCTCGACAGTGCAAGCGACGAGGAACTGCTCGACCCTGTGGCGTCTGGCACTGCACTCGCCGGTAATGGCCGAATGATTAACTCTGGTCCACTCGATGGCCTGAGCAAAGACAACGCCATCGGTCGAATGATTGAGCTGCTCGAAGAAGCAGGCACGGGACGCGGAGCAAAGAGCTACCGGCTTCGCGACTGGCTAATTTCTCGTCAGCGCTATTGGGGAACGCCAATCCCGATTGTCTATGACGAAGACGGCAACGAAATCGCTGTTCCCGATAGCCACCTTCCCGTCGAGCTGCCCTGGAAAGAGGGAATGGACCTCAAGCCCAAGGGCTCAAGCCCCCTGGGCGCAATCGAAGAGTGGGCGAATGTTGAAATTGACGGTAAGAAGGTGCGCCGCGACGCCGACACCATGGACACCTTCGTTGATAGCTCCTGGTATTTCCTTCGCTTTTTAAGCCCGAACGACGATAGTCAAGCGTTTGACCAGGACGAAGTCGAAAAGTGGGCGCCCGTTGACCAATACGTGGGTGGAGTAGAACACGCCATCTTGCACCTGCTCTATGCGCGCTTTATCACCAAGGTGCTCTTCGACATGGGCTACGTCTCCTTTACTGAGCCGTTCACGTCGCTGTTGAACCAGGGAATGGTGATTCTCGACGGCGCCAAGATGAGCAAGTCCAAGGGCAACCTGGTCTACTTCTCCGAGGAGCTTGATTCCTATGGGGTTGACGCTGTTCGCTTGTCGATGGCGTTTGCAGGGCCGCCAGAAGACGACATCGACTGGAGAGACGTTTCGCCAGTCGGATCTCAGAAGTTCTTGGCCAGGGCCCTTCGCCTCGCCCACGACGTCTCCAGTGAGCCTGGAGTTGTATTTGGCGGCGGAGATGTAACTCTTCGCAAGGCAACCCATCACTTCCTGAGCGACGTCCCAGGACTCATTGAGTCGTTTAAGTTCAACGTTGCGGTCGCGAAGTTGATGGAGCTTGTGAACGTCGCGAGAAAAACCGTCGACCAGGGCCCTGGAGCTTCAGACCCTTCAGTGCGAGAAGCCGCAGAAGCCGTCGCTATTGGATTGTCCATGTTTGCCCCCCACACAGCAGAAGAAATGTGGGAAATTCTTGGACATCAGCCCACCGTTGCCCTTCAAAACTGGCCGGAAGTCGATGAGAGCCTTCTTGTCGAGGACTCAGTAGTCGCCATCGTTCAAATCAACGGCAAAGTGCGCGCCAAGCTCGAAGTTTCACCATCAATCGGTTCCGAAGCGCTGGAAAAGCTTGCACTTGAAGATTCTCAGGTGCAGTCGCAGCTTGAGGGCAAAGAGGTTAAGAACGTGATTGTTCGACCGCCGAAGGTGGTTAGCATTCAGGTTGGCTAGCGCCTTAACCCACTGACTCTTAACTAGTGGGTCTCGGATTCGAGTCCCCGGGGGTAACTTATAGCTGCCCGCAAGGTTTTGAATGGAAATTTTGGCAGTCCCGTTGTGCCAGGATATGGTCAGCCAATGGTGGTTCAAAGGGGAATCGTTTGACCAACGCGATTGAAATACTGGGACTCTCGAAGTTCTTTGGTGCGGTTCCAGCGGTCAATGATCTTTCCCTCAAAATCGCAAAGGGCGAGTTTTTCTCCATGCTTGGTCCGTCGGGGTCGGGCAAGACGACCGTTCTGAGGTTGATTGCTGGTTTTGAGCTCCCTGATGCTGGCTCCATTTCAATCGATGGTGTAGACGTGTCATCTTTGCCACCTTTTTCACGGAACGTAAACACGGTTTTTCAGGATTACGCGCTGTTCCCTCACATGACGGTCCTCGATAACGTGGCGTATGGACTGAGGGTCCGAGGAGTTTCCCGTAACGAGCGAGAAGAGAGCGCTCTCCAAGCACTCGACCTGGTGAAGCTGAGAGATTTTGGATCTCGAATGCCAGCTCAGCTCTCGGGGGGACAGCGGCAGCGGGTAGCACTTGCAAGAGCCACCGTCTTGCGACCCAAGGTATTGTTGCTTGACGAACCGCTTGGTGCTCTTGATTTGAAACTTCGGCAAGAAATGCAGGTCGAGCTCAAACAATTGCAGCGTGATCTGGGAATAACCTTTGTTTTCGTTACCCACGATCAAGAAGAAGCGCTTTCCATGAGTGATCGAGTGGCGGTTTTTAGAGACGGCCGAATCGAACAACTGGGAACGCCCGAGCAAATCTACTCTCACCCAGAATCAGAATTTGTAGCTGACTTCGTGGGTTCATCAAACCTTTTTTCCCGTGACGAGGCCAATCGATTCATCGGTCAAAATGTGAGTTTCGCGATTAGGCCGGAGCGGATTCACTTTGGTGAAGGCGGATCTGGGACCCATTCCATCCAGGGCGTCGTCGTGGAAACAGTCTTTTCTGGTTCGACGACGAAAGTTTGGGTGAATATCGGTGGAGACAAAACCCTGGTGGCTGCTGTTCCCGCCGCATCCGAGAACCTGGTTCCCTCCCGCGGCACTCAGGTGAACCTTTATTGGAATAAGGAAGATTTCGTTACCTTCGGGTAGCGCACAAGGCCCGGAAAACCCTTTTCTGGGAAGGAGACAAAAATGAAAATTCGCATTACAACTGCAACCAAAATTTCGGCTGCGGTATTTGCTACTGCTCTCGCAGTTTCTGGCTGTTCGGCGAGCTCTGGCTCAGCGGGTGGAGATGCGTTAGCAGAGCTAGGAGACAACGAAGGATCGGTAAACATTCTTTCGTGGCCAGGCTATGTCGAAGATGGAACAAACTTCCCTGAATATGACTGGGTAACTCCATTCGAGGAGAGCACCGGTTGTATGGTCAACGCGAAGTCTTACGGCACCTCAGATGAGGCCGTGAACCTAATGAAGTCGGGCGGCTACGACGTCATCGCGGCTTCGGGCGATGCGACGCTCCGACTAATCGCTGCAGGGGACGTTGCGCCGGTAAACACGGACCTGATTCCAAATTACGAAGGCATTTATGACTTCTTGAAGATGCAGCCTTGGAACAGCGTTGATGGAGTTTCATACGGTGTACCCCATGGTTACGGCGCGAACTTGCTTGCGTACAACACGGAAGCCTTCCCTGAGGCTCCAACTTCATGGAGTGTTGTGTTTGATGGAGCAAGTGCGAATTCAGGCAAGATTTCGGCCTACGATTCACCGATCTACATTGCCGATGCTGCTGTTTACTTGATGGCACACAATCCTGAGCTAGGAATCACAGACCCCTACGCACTGGACGAAACCCAACTGACGGCAGCAATCGACTTGTTGAAAGCGCAACGTGAGCACGTGGGTGAATACTGGTCGGACTACCTCAAGGCAATTTCGGCGCTCGATACGGGAGATACCGTAGCCACTACCACGTGGCAGGTTATCGTCAACTATTTGGCGGCAGACACCCCTGTTGCTGCAGTTCTCCCTGACGAGGGAGCAACTGGTTGGTCTGACACCTGGATGGTTGCTTCGAAGGCCGAAAACCCCAACTGCGCCTATGCGTGGTTGGACTGGATTGCGAGCCCAGAAGCAAATGGAATGGCAACCGGATTCTTCGGAGAGGCTCCATCAAACCCAGGTGCCTGTGACTACCGCGAAGACTGCGAAGCCTTCAGCGCTGGCGACACCGAGTTTGCTGGAAAGCTCTATTACTGGACGACACCAATCGAGGACTGCCTCGATGGCCGTACTGACGTCAAGTGCACCGACTATGCGCGGTGGACAGAGGCGTGGACCGAGATGAAGGGCTAGTCGGTCTCGTAAATGGCTATGAAACATGGCGCTGCTGCGGTCTCAAATTCTGAGACCGCAGCACGCCGTGTTTCTTCATTTCTCGCGACCCACCCGAAGGTGCGCCTTGGACTCTTATTGTCTGCCCCGCTCGGGTGGCTCGTCACTGTCTATATCGTCGCTCTAGCGCTTTTGCTCGTTACGGCGTTCTGGTCAGTAGATAGTTTTACGGGGGAAATTGATCGCAGTTTTACACTCGACAACATTTTTTCTGTTTTCTCAGGGAGCCTCTACGTCGCAGTTACTGCGAGGACGTTGCTTGTCGCCCTTGCTGTGACGGTGATTGATGTCGCGATTGCTATTCCCATTGCGTTTTACATGGCAAAGGTGGCAAGCCCCAAAGTTCGACGGGGGATGGTCATCGCGGTCTTGCTTCCCCTTTGGGCAAGCTACCTTGTGAAGGTCTACGCATGGAGATCAGTTCTCAGCGGTGAGGGAATACTTCAATGGTTGCTTGATCCCATCGGCTGGGAGACCCCCGGCTATGGGTTGGGAGCAGTCATTATTGCGCTCTCTTACCTTTGGCTTCCCTTCGTCATTCTGCCGATTTACGCCGGGCTTGAGCGGGTACCAAACTCTCTAATTGAAGCGTCATCGGATCTTGGGGCTTCTTCTTCTCTGACCCTTCGTAATGTGGTTTTTCCGATGGCACTCCCTGCCGTAATTGCGGGGTCTATTTTTAGTTTTTCGCTGTCCCTGGGCGATTACATCACGGTAAATATCGTGGGTGGAGCGAATCAAATGCTCGGAAACCTCGTTTACACAAACGTCGGCGCCGCGAACAACCTTCCTTTGGCATCCGCAATTGGCTTGATTCCGCTGGTGATCATTTTTGGATACCTGTGGCTCGTTCGTCGCACAGGTGCGTTGCGGAATCTCTGAGGTTAGCAATGAGGTTAAGTAAATCTGCCCGCCGCATACTTGCCGGATTTTCTGTCTTTGCGTTGGTCCTCATCTACGCACCGCTATTTGTCGTGCTGGCCAATTCCTTTAGTACCAGCCAAAGCCTGACCTGGCCTCCGCCGGGCCTGACCCTCGAATGGTGGGCTCGAGCCTTTCAATCGGAGGCAGCCAGATCTGCCGTGCTGACCAGCCTTCAAGTGGGAGCTCTCAGTACTGCAATCGCTCTTGTTCTTGGCACTGCAGTCGCTTTCGCTCTTCAACGATTTGAATTTTTCGGCCGCGACACGGTGAATCTGCTGGTTATTTTGCCGATTGCGCTCCCCGGGATTGTGACCGGTCTTGCACTGAACAACTTTTTCAGAGGAATCTTGGGCGTCTCACTTGCGATGTGGACCGTGGTCGTCGCCCATGCGACGTTCACTATTGTCACGGTTTTCAATAACGTCATAGCTCGATTGAGGCGAACCGGAACAACACTGGAAGAAGCGTCGAGTGACCTGGGTGCGGGGGTTTGGACCACATTTAGACTCGTGACATTTCCCCAGATCAGGTCGGCACTTTTTGCTGGGGGACTGCTCGCGTTTGCGCTTAGCTTCGACGAAATTATTGTTACTACCTTCACCGCCGGTGTGAACGTCATGACTTTGCCTATTTACATCTTGAACAACATGTTCAGGCCTAATCAAGCTCCTGTCGTTGCAGTGATTGCCGTTGTGATGATCGTTATCTCCGTTGTTCCTATTTACATTGCAGAAAAACTTAATTCGCAAGATTCCGCAGGCATTAACCGGTAGCGTTCCGATTTAGTCCTCAACCAAATAAGCAATCTCAAAGTCAGCCAATAGGTCAGCCAAAGGGCTGGTCTGGCTGACGTTTCCTGATACTTGCTGACACAGTAAAACCCCGTAATGTTGGGGAAAACCAATCATTTGAGCGGTTTGGAACACATCTCTTAATCCGTGGGCTCCGTTTTCGAGAGTTGTCCACAGGCATTCACGCTCGATTTAGCGTGAACTTTTGTGCTCAGAAGACGTAGCGCTGAGAAACGGGCCTCAAGGATGTGCCAATGGCATCAGTCGATGGGGTGAGGCGGTTCTTAGTCTCGGAGAGAGCCGAATGGGCCTTTCCCGCGATAGATACGTTCTCCTCGCCCCATACCGAATCCGCTAATCCACCACGGGCGCCCAAAAAGCTTCGTGGGGGAATCATCGTCTCGCTCGGGGCCATTGGTCTTGCGGTAGTTGTGGGCGCCGCTGGCGTGGTGTGGTCCTCGCTAAAGCTGCCTGTTGAGGAGGTCATTCGTGATGCTTCATCTGAGTCGTCGCAGACTTTTGCCACTGAGGACCCGCGCGAGTTGGTTATTCACGTATCAGGCGAGGTGATGAGCCCAGGGATCATCTCTTTGGCAGAAGGCTCGAGAGTGATTGACGCTGTTGAGCGCGCAGGCGGACACACCACTCTAGCCGCGCTTGATGCGGTCAATCTGGCCAGACTCGTGATTGATGGGGAACATTTGGTCATTCCCGCAGAAGGTGAGGAGGTTGTTCTCTCCGGTGCGGGCAGCGGTCTCGTGAGCCTTAGCCTCGCGAGTGAGACAGAACTTCAAGAGCTCCCCGGGGTGGGCCCTGCAATTGCATCCCGAATTGTGTCGTGGCGTGAAGCCAACGGCCCGTTTAGGCACGTCGACGACATTCTCGCGGTGTCAGGAATTGGCCCTGCCACATTGGAAAAGTTTCGAGACCTCGTTACTCCGTGATGGTGTCCAAGTGGATGCTCGGAGCCATGGCGCTCACCTTGTGGGTGTCAATTCTTATGTCCATGTTGCAGCTATGGGCCGCGGTGGCATTGATTGGCGTGATCGTGCTGCGGGGAAAGACTCTTTCCCGGTTCCTGCCTCAGGTCGCAGTAATTGCTCTCGGCGCCAGTGCGGTTTTGGGAGTGGTTCTCACTCTTGCTCACGCGTCGCTTCGTTCTCCAGCTTTGCTGGAAGAGCACATCGGATCTGAAGTGGACGTCACTATCAAGACCACGCAGACACTTGTCCCGGGTGGTCGCCACGTTCGTGGCTCGCTTAACGCCGTAAACGGTGCGCAGGTCTTCCCGATCCCCGTGATGGTCTTTCTCGATGCCGCGGATACGAGGCAGCCACCTGGTGTCACCCTGAGCGTAAGAGGTGACATCTCCCAGACTGATTCCTTCGACTCGCGAGCCTGGATTGTCTATGCGAGCACCTGGCAGGTATCCGCACCAGCTGGGCCGATGAGCGAAGCCGCAGATACTCTGCGCGCCGATTTCTTGGACCTGTCGCTTGATCGAGGTGGTGATGGGGGAGCACTTCTTCCTGGGCTTTCGTTGGGCGATACCACCGGGGTGTCGGACTCCATGGAATCAGATATGCGAGTGGCATCGCTTGCCCACCTCGTTGCCGTCTCTGGGGCGAACTGCGCGCTCATCGTCGCAATTGCGGTGGGGATTGTCAGCTTGCTAGGGGGTGGGCTGTGGTGGCGCGTCGGCGCGGGAGTTGTCGCCCTGGCGGGTTTTGTGGTCTTGG
>CAYXEM010000024.1:8510-10827 GCA_964464045.1 uncultured Microbacteriaceae bacterium
CTGTGGTGGCGCGTCGGCGCGGGAGTTGTCGCCCTGGCGGGTTTTGTGGTCTTGGTGACCCCAGAGCCCAGTGTGGTCAGAGCGTCCGTGATGGCCACCATCGCCCTCATTGCTGTAGCGATTGGGCGGCCTAGTGCCGGTCTGCAGATTCTTTCTGTGACGGTGTGGTTTCTTCTTGCGATGGACCCATGGCGCGCGGTTGACGTTGCTTTTGTGTTGTCGGTAGCGGCAACGGCAGGAATTGTCCTGGGCTTTGCGCCTGCTACCGCGACGTTGGAGCGTTTCCCACCCCGTTGGCTCGCAATGGCGGTGGCGTTGCCTCTGGTCGCCCAAATCGCGGTTCAACCTTTCGTAATTCTGCTTCGACCCACTATTCCTCTCTACGGCGTGATCGCGAACCTTTTGGCGGCCCCATTCGTTCCCTTTGTCACCATTGCCGGGCTTCTGGGGGCACTCGCGACGCCTTTTTCTCCCGCAATTGCAGGATGGTGCGCGGCAGTGGGGTGGTACCCCGCAACGGCAATCGCAGCGTTAGCCAGAGCAGTCGCCCGATTGCCGCTTAACGAGTTGCCGTGGCTGCCCGGGTTTACAGGTCTCGTGGCAGCCCTGGTGGTGAGTACGGGGTGGTGGCTCATCATTGGCGGCCGGGTGAAACTCGGAGTATCGCTAGTGAGTATCAGCGTTCTTGTGGTCGTGCTTGTCACCCAAGTGCCGAGGGTTATGGCCTCACTCACGCTGCCTCGTTCGTGGGACATTGCTCAATGCGATGTCGGGCAGGGGGACGCCTTGATCCTCAACACCACCTCCGGGTATTTTGCAATCGATACGGGAAATAATGAGCGCGCTCTCGTTGAATGCCTGTCTCTTTTGCGCATTTCACGAGTCAGATGGCTGGTGTTAACTCATTTCGATGTGGACCACGTGGGTCAAAGTGATGTGTATCGCTCACGGGTGGACACAGTGTTGACAGGCCCACCTGATAATCGGGAGGACAGTGACAGGCTTGCCGGCCTTGCCCGTTCCGGTGCCAGGATCCAAGCAGTGACGAACGGGGACGTGATCTATGCCGGAAGTCACAGAGTGCTCATCGTGTGGCCCGAGTCACCGACTCTCGGGGAGGCAGGAAACGACACGAGTGTGACCGTGTTGATCGAGCCAGTCAACCCAGAACTGGGGCTATCGCTTCTGGCGCTTGGTGATGTGGGGGAGTCTGCCCAACGGATGATGATGCCCAGGCTGCCTCCCTCTGCCATTGATGTGGTCAAAGTGAGCCATCACGGCTCACCTGATCAATACGAGGGGCTCTACTCCTGGCTCCGAGCTCCACTAGGGCTGATTGGGGTGGGAGCAGAAAACACGTATGGCCACCCTGCTGAAAGAACGCTCTCGCTGCTGAGAGCGTCGGGGACCCTTCCGCTACGCAGTGATGAGAGGGGAACAATCGTGTTGACCAGAACCCCGGAGGGGGTCAGCGTGTGGAGCGAGCGGGGCGGTTAGGCTGGGCCACGGAGGAAAAATGGCGACAACGAAGCAGGTTCCCTGGTCAGGGATTATGGAAGCTCCCGTCATTTTGCTCTCTGGCCCAGAGGCATTCTTGGCCGATCGTGCAGCGAGGGCCCTACTTGAGCGGTTGAAATCGGTGTCGCCTGACTTGGAAGTGGTTGAGCTTGACTCGTCGACCGCGGGCTCGGGAGAGCTTCTCCAAGCAGTAAGCCCGTCACTCTTTGGCGAGCCGAGACTGGTCAGGTTGTGGTCGTTTGAGAAAGCCACCGACCCCGTTTTAGCGGATTTGCTCGACTACCTTGAAGCACCGGACACTTCCGTAACCCTTGTTGTGAGGCACTCCTCGGGAAACAGGGGTAAAAAAGCCCTCGACCTGATCAAATCCCACGGTGGAGATTGGCTCGTCGTGACGTGCCCCGAGCTCAAATCAGACCGCGATCGTTCCCAGTTCCTCCGCGCGGAAGCCAACGCCAAGAAGGTTCGACTCGACGAGGACGCAGAAAACATGTTGATCGATGCGGTGGGAAGTGACTTAGCCGAGCTCTCTGCAGCGCTGGGACAACTCGTCTCCGACATTGGCGAGACCGGCCAGATCACCGCAGAGATTGTGAAGCGCTATTACGGCGGACGGGTCGAGACCACAGGGTTTGAGTTGGCCGAGCACGCGATTGCAGGGCGCAGAGGAGAAGCACTTGGGGCTCTTCGTCACGCCCTCAACACCGGCGTTGAGCCGGTCATGGTGATTGCTGCTCTCGCCCACAGCCTGCGCAACATGGCTCGGGTGGGGGGCTCACGTGGTTCGGTAGGAGATGTC
>CAYXEM010000025.1:0-10192 GCA_964464045.1 uncultured Microbacteriaceae bacterium
GTTCTCTTGGAGGATGGCACCATCGGCCGTGCCGCTGTTCCGTCTGGAGCATCGACTGGTCAGTACGAGGCGTATGAGCTTCGTGACGGTGACAAGGACCGCTACCTCGGAAAGGGTGTCCAGCGCGCTGTCCAAAGCGTGATTGATGTCCTTGGCCCTGCCATTGAGGGCATGGAAGCCAGCGAGCAGCGCAACATCGATGAGGTCTTGATCTCCACCGACGGCACTGACAACAAGTCAAACCTCGGTGCAAATGCGATTCTCGGTGTGTCATTGGCAGTGGCTAAGGCAAGCGCAGATTCGGCTGACCTTCCGCTGTATCAGTACCTCGGAGGACCAAACGCCCACGTACTTCCTGTTCCGATGATGAACGTGATTAACGGTGGAGCACACGCAGACACTGCAGTCGACATCCAGGAATTCATGATTCTTCCAATCGGTGCAGCCACCATGGCAGAAGCCGTTCGCATGGGAGCAGAGGCCTACCACGCGCTGAAGTCGGAGCTGAAGACTGCGGGATTGGCTACTGGTCTCGGCGATGAGGGCGGATTCGCCCCAGAGCTTCCGAGCAACCGCGACGCACTCGATTTCTTGTTGCGCGGTATTGAGCGTGCAGGCTTCACCCCAGGAAAAGACATGGCGCTGGGCCTCGACGTCGCCGCCACCGAGTTGTTCGAAAACGGCGCGTATTCGTTTGAGGGCCAGAAGAAGTCTGCCGAAGACATGGTCAACTACTACGCCCAGCTCGTCGCGGACTACCCACTGGTCACCATCGAAGACCCCCTGGATGAAAACGACTGGGATGGCTGGATTGCCCTGACCCAGGCAATTGGTTCCAAGGTTCAGCTTGTGGGAGACGACTTGTTCGTCACCAACCCTGCACGCCTGGCCGATGGAATCAAGCGTGGCGCTGCAAACTCGCTGCTGGTGAAGGTCAACCAGATTGGTTCGCTGTCTGAGACTCTAGACGCTGTGAGTCTCGCTCAGCGCAGCGGTTACACCGCTGTGCTCAGCCACCGCTCTGGTGAAACCGAAGACACCACCATCGCTGACATCGCCGTTGCCACCAACTGTGGTCAGATCAAGACTGGTGCGCCCGCGCGAAGCGAGCGTGTGGCGAAGTACAACCAGTTGCTGCGTATCGAAGAGGAACTTGGCCCCCAGGCCCGTTACGCAGGCGCAAGCGCCTACCCACGCTTTAGCGCGTAGTGAATCGTCCGCGAGGCGCCAAGCCTCGCTCACCTCGCCAGTTCTACACTGGCGAGGTGGCTGGCGCGGATAAGAAACCTCAGACGAAGAAACGTCGTGCGCGCTCGCTCACCATTTCGCTTCAAGCCTCAGGATTCACCGCCACGATTCTGGCGCTGATTGTGACCGGAGTCGTAGTGTTATCGCCGTCACTGCAGGTGTTGGCCGAACAACGCCAGCAAATTGCTGAGTTAGAGGCCGAACTGCTAGCCACGGATGAACAGGTCATGCTGCTTGAAGATCAGCTGCAGCGCTGGAATGACAGGGTGTTTGTGGAGACTCAGGCTCGCTCGCGCCTGATGTTTGTCTACCCCGGAGACATCACCTATTTAGTCCTAGATGACCTGCCAGAAGTCGATGATGACCAAGAAGTGGTTATTTCAGAAGACATCCAAGTGGCGAACACGAATTGGCGTGATGCGTTGTTCGCGAGCTACCTAGTAGCCGCAACCACTCGGACAATGATGGAAGAGGAAACCACAGAGCAAGACTCCAGCCTCTTGCCGTCACCGACAGAAAACAGTGGACAAGGTGATTCCCAGTGAGTTGGGAACTTCCCACTGAGGCCGACTATCGAGCCCTAGAAATCCAACTTGGGCGTCCGATGCGGGGCCTTGTGGGCATTGCTGCGCGGTGTGCCTGCGGCGCGCCAGCAGTTGTGGTCACAGAGCCCAGACTGCCCGATGGCACCCCGTTTCCGACCCTCTATTACATGAGCTTGCCGGAGGGCACCAAAGAGGCATCGCGCCTCGAAGCAGCGGGAAAAATGGCCGAGTACCAGGCACGTCTTGCTGAGGACGCCGAGGCTAAAGCTCTTTATGAGAAAGCCCATGACAGTTTTCTCCACACCCGAACACAGCTGGGAATTGTCGACGAAATCGACGGAATTAGCGCGGGGGGAATGCCCGATCGCGTCAAATGCTTGCACTCATTGATGGCCCACTCACTCGCCGTAGGCGAGGGAATAAACCCTGTGGGGGATTGGGCCCTCGCCGATTCCTCGTGGAGCATAGACAAATGCCAGTGTCGACCAGACGATCACTAAGGGGAGTGCTTTCTGTCGCCCTTGTGGCGGTGATTGTTGCTCTTCCTCAGGTGGCCTCTGCCGATGAGGTTCGAGATCGCGAGTACTGGTTACAGGAATATGGAATCTCTCAGGCCTGGCAGTTCACCAAAGGCGCTGGAGTAACCATCGCTGTGATCGATACGGGCGTGGACTCCACTCACGTTGACCTCCAAGGAGTCGTCGTTGGTGGAACTGATGTCTCCGGGATTGGAGCGCCAGATGGCCAAACTCCCGTCGGGGTATCAAGCGAACACGGCACGATGGTTGCGTCGTTGGCCGCGGGTAGGGGTCACGGCGATGACGCTGGAGTGATGGGAAGCGCTCCAGAAGCGACCATCTTGAGTGTCTCGATGAGTTTTCAGGGCACGTCAATTCCGGCAGACGACCAAATTGCCCGGGCTGTTATTTGGGCGGTCGATAACGGAGCGGATGTCATCTCGTTGTCGCTGACGAGAAACACCAGGGATTGGCCGGTCAGTTGGGATGACGCGTTTGGGTATGCCGAAGACAACGACGTCGTCGTCGTTGCTGCTGCAGGCAATCGCTCAGCAGGCACCGAAGCAGTGGGCGCCCCCGCGACAATGCCGGGTGTGCTCACCGTGGGTGGCGTGGACCGCGGCGGCTTCGCTAGTGCTACTGCTTCCAGTCAAGGCATCACCATTGGCGTGATGGCCCCGAGTGAAGATCTCGTTGGCGCATACCCCGGGGACCGCTACGCCGAATGGGCGGGAACCAGTGGGGCAACGCCGATTGTTGCGGGCATTGTGGCGCTTGTGCGCTCGGCGTATCCCAATTTGGATGCCGCCAACGTCATTAACCGCATCTTGTCGACGGCGACTCCGGTGACTACGACAACTCCAGATCCGCTCTATGGCTACGGGCTCGTTGACGCCTATCAGGCCGTTGTTGCTGATGTCCCTCGCGTGAGCAGCAATCCGCTGGGGACACTCGAAGACTGGATTTCTATTTACCGACGCGGAAATGATGAACAAGTTGTCTACCCACTTGGCCCCATTGATCCGCCTGCCATCCCCGAAGCGAGGCAGCTCGGCGAGATTCCACCCACCTGGCGCCCCGAAGGCTCTGAGTCCATCCCGGCGTTGATGATCACCCTTCTTCTGGTGTCACTTTTTGGAGTGGGCGGAGTCGCTCTCTACACGGTGAATCGTGCCGTCAGAAAGCCGGTAGATTAGAGCTTGCTCATCTCCCAATCGGAAAGTTTTTGCTGTGCACAAGATTGTGATCGTCGGCGGTGGCTACGCCGGCTTCTACACCGCGTTTAAGTTAGAAAAACTCCTCAAGAGGGGCGAGGCTCAGGTCACCCTGATTGACCCGCTTCCCTACATGACCTACCAGCCCTTCCTCCCTGAAGTAGCTGCTGGTTCGATCGAGGCTCGTCACGCGATTGTTCCTCACCGTCGCCACCTCAACAAGACTCGCGTCATCACGGCGCCTGTGACCGCTGTAGACCACGCGAAGAAATTTGTCACCGTAACCCCCGAGGTCGGCGAAGCCTTCACCGTTGACTATGACGAGCTGGTGATGACCGCTGGTGCAGTGACTCGCACCTTCCCCATCCCCGGTGTTGCTGATGTGGCCATTGGACTCAAGACCATTGAAGAAGCGGTTGCTGTTCGTGACCGGCTCATCGACAACATGCACCGCGCCAACCACATGCCTCCAGGGCCCGAGCGTGATCGTCTCTTGACGGTTGTGGTTGTCGGTGGTGGATTCGCCGGGATTGAAGCTTTCGCGGAGCTTCGCAGCCTCGTAAGCGACATGCTGAAGAAGTGTGGTGGCCTCACCATCGACGACACTCACTTCCACCTCATCGAGGCCATGGGCCGGATCATGCCCGAGGTCTCGCTGGAGACCAGCAAGTGGGTGCTCAACAACCTCGCACAGCGTCAAGCACACGTTCACCTCGACACTCAGCTGGTGAGCGCCGTCAACGGCCGTATCGAGCTCTCCACCGGAGAATCCCTCGAAACTGACCTCGTGGTGTGGACGGCAGGTGTGATGGCGAAGTCCAGACTCGCTGGAACCCCGATTCCACTCGATGAGCGAGGTCGCATTCGCGCCCAGGCAAACCTCCAGGTCATCGACGACAACGGACCCATTGGTGGAATGTGGACGGCCGGAGACGTCGCTGCCGTTCCCGACCTTTCTGGTGGTGGAGTCGGCGGATACTGCGTTCCTAACGCACAGCACGCTGTGCGCCAGGCAAAGCAATTGGCGAAAAACCTGGTAGCCACCATCCGTGGCGAGCAGCCCGTTGACTACAACCACAAGACCATTGGTGTGGTCGCTGGTTTGGGTCTTGGCATTGGTGTCATGCAGGTGGGCAACTTCGCCATGAAGGGGTTCATCGCATGGCTTGGCCACCGCGCCTACCACGGCATGGCCATGCCGATGTGGGAGCGTAAGGCTCGCGTGCTCTCTGACTGGATCATGCAGTTCTTCTGGGGCCGCGACGTTGCCAGTGTCAGCGCGGTACAGCGTCCACGTGACTTCTTCGTAGAATTCGCGGCGCGCCCGGCACCTGCTCAGGCCAAGAAGGCATCGCGCGCCAAGAAGGCTCCGGCAGCCGCAAAGTAGACTGCCTGAGGGCCCCGGTAGCCCAATCGGCAGAGGCAGGCGACTTAAAATCGTCACAGTCGGGGTTCGAGTCCCCGCCGGGGCACATAAGGCTGAGTGTTCGCCTGGTGGCGAGTTAATCTTTGGTGTTTAGACTGCGGCTATGGACTCATTACTCGTTATCGGCATCCTCGTTGTCCTTCTGGCAATTGTCGGCATCTACCTGTGGTCGACCTACAACGCACTTGTCACCCTCAACGTCCGCGTGGACGAAGCATGGAGTGACATCACTGTTCAGCTCAAGCGTCGAGCAGACCTTATCCCCAACCTGGTCGACACCGTGAAGGGCTATGCCACTCACGAATCGTCGGTTTTTGAAAACGTCACTAAGGCGCGTGCCGCCACCTTGTCCGCGCAGGGGCCTGCCGAGGCGGGTAAAGCCGAGAACATGATGCAAGATGCCCTCAAGAGCATCTTTGCCGTGGCCGAGGCCTACCCACAGCTCCAGGCAAGCCAAAACTTCTTGCAGCTCCAGGGTGAGCTTGTCGACACCGAAGATAAGGTTCAGGCTGCGCGCCGGTTCTACAACGGCGGAGTGCGCGAGCTCAACACCAAAATCAAGTTGTTCCCGAACAACATTTTCGCGAGCAACTTGGGCTTTGGTGAGCGGGACTTCTTCGAGGTGGACAATCCCGAAGCCATCGCCGACGCACCCCGTATCAAGTTCTAAGTCTTCTTCATCTCACGTCGAGCGGGTAGGTAGCTAGATGTATCGCGCGATTGCGGCAAACAAGCGCAACACCGTTGTCATAATGCTGTTTTTCGTGCTCCTAGTTGCAGGCCTTGGGTTTGTCGCCCAGTACGTGCTCGGTGACGGCTCTGGCCTGGTCTTTATTGGCACACTCATTGGAGCCCTCGTCTACGTGCTGATTCAGTACTACCAGTCCAGCTCGCAAGCGCTGTCGATGGCGGGAGCTCGGCAAATCCAGAAGAAAGACAATCCAAGGCTCTATCGCATCGTCGAGAACCTAGCAATTACCACGGGTTTGCCCACCCCGAAGGTCTATATCGTGGACGATCCTGCGCCTAATGCTTTTGCGACGGGCCGCGACCCCGAACACGCCGCAGTAGCAGCGACCACGGGGCTGCTCGAGCTGATGGATGATCAAGAGCTCGAAGGCGTGATGGCCCACGAGATGGCCCACGTTAAAAACCTCGACATCCGCGTCTCCACAGTGGTATTTGGGTTGGTCGTCGTGGTGGGCTTCCTCGCCGATATGTTGACCAGAATGGCGTTTTTCGGAGGAATGCGTCGGAACAACAATGGTGGCAACCCACTCGTGCTCATCTTGGGCATTGCCGCGATGATTTTGGCTCCGCTTCTTGCTGCACTCATCCAGGCGGCAATTTCTCGTCAGCGCGAATATTTGGCTGACGCCACGGGAGTGCTCACTACTAGACACCCTGAAGGGCTTGCCAGAGCACTCCACAAACTTGCCGAACACGGCCGCCCGCTCAAACGCCAGCAAGCCTCGATGGCGCACCTGTGGCTAAACGATCCGATGAAGCCAGGGGTGATCGACCGGATGTTCCAAACCCACCCGCCACTGCCCGATCGCATCCGTCGAATACTGGATAACCAGGCAAAGTTCTAAGCGTCGACTAGCGAACAACCTAGACTGGTCGGCATGAGATTTCCGCGATGGTTCCGCGACTCGGTTGACCGGCCCACGGTGCCGAGAGGCGTGCAGGTCGCTGCGGCCTGGTCATGGCGCTTTGTCGCGGTCGTTGCCGCGCTCGCGGTAGCGGTATTACTCATTATTCAGCTGAGCTTCATCGTGGTTCCCTTGCTAATCGCCGTGTTGCTGGCAGTTCTTGCGGCACCGATCGCAAACTGGCTGAAACAACACTGGATTCCCGCCTGGTTGTCGACTCTGATGACCCTGGTCGTGTTCCTCTCTGCCATCACCGGCTTGATCTGGCTTGTCGTGGAGCAAATTCTTCGTGACTGGACGTCGTTGCAAGACAAGAGTGTTGTGGCTTATGAAGACTTCATCATCTGGCTTATCGATTCACCGCTTCATATTTCTGAGACGCAGCTCAACCAGTGGTGGACTGATCTTGCCGATCAGCTCAACCTCAACTCCGCTTGGATTCTCTCCGGAGCCCTTTCGATTAGCTCGTCGCTGGGATCGGTCATTGTGGGAGCTGGTTTGGCTCTCTTTGCCCTTGTCTTCTTCGTCCACGACGGTGAGCGCATCGTTCGATGGCTGATTAACCTTCTGCCCCAAGACGCGAGGGCACCTGTTGCGGGTGCTACCCAACGTGGCTGGGTCACACTGACCAACTTCGTCGGAGTTCAAATCTTTGTCGCCGTCATTGATGCGATTGGTATCGGGCTGGGTGCCTTCTTCTTGGGGCTTCCCCTTGTTATCCCCATCGCCGTTGCAGTGTTCCTCGGGGGATTTGTGCCGATCATTGGTGCGTTTGTTGCGGGTGGTTTGGCCGCGTTCATCGCCCTGGTTTATGAGGGACCTATCGCGGCATTAATCATGGTGGTAATCGTGTTGGCGGTCCAACAGCTAGAAGGCCAAATCTTGCAGCCACTGGTAATGGGCGCTGCAGTGAAGATTCACCCGTTGGCTGTGGTGTTGGCCGTATCTGCCGGAGGCTTCCTAGCGGGTATCCCGGGTGTTCTCTTCGCCGTGCCTGTCGTGGCCTACCTCAACGTGTTTATTAGCTATTTGGCGAATAAGGAATGGGTCAGCGATCCTGCCGTGACCAAGTATTTGACTCCGAAAGTGGGGCTCTAGAGCGTGACCATAACTGACCCTGCGGCCACGTCGACGAACCTTCCTGGCCCCACCCTGGCTGAGTTTGAAGCTGCCCGGGAGGTGGTTTCGCGGGTTGCGCAGGTGACTCCGATGGAAGTGTCGCGCTTCTTAGGGGAACTCCTCGGCCAGCCCGTCTATATGAAGTGTGAAAACCTTCAGCGCACCGGTTCCTACAAGATTCGTGGTGCCTACAACCGGATGTCTAAGCTCACCGATGAAGAAAAAGCTCGCGGTGTGGTTGCGGCAAGTGCCGGAAACCACGCCCAGGGCGTCGCCTTCGCGGCAAAAGAGCTGGGGATTAAGGCGACCATCTTCGCGCCAACCGGGGTTGCCCTTCCCAAACTGCAGGCCACCCGCGCTTATGGCGCTCAGGTGGTGCTCACCGGCGACACCTTCTCGGAGCCGTTGAAGGCGTCGCACGTATTTGCTGATGAGACCGGTGCTGTCCGCATCCCTCCCTACGACCATCCTGATGTGGTTGCGGGCCAGGGCACGGTGGGCCTTGAAATCTTGGATCAAGTTCCAGACGTGGAGACCGTTGTCGTCCCCATTGGTGGCGGTGGCCTGATTTCTGGTGTGGCCAGTGCAATTAAGCAGCGCGCTGCACAGGAAGGACGCACTGTTCGGGTAATCGGCGTTCAAGCAACCAACGCAGCGCCCTATCCGCTGTCGCTCAAAGCCGGCCACATTGTCGAAGTAAAGCTTCAGCCGACGATCGCCGATGGAATTGCCGTGGCGAAGCCGGGTGAGTTGAACTTCAACATCATCAAGAATGTGGTTGACGAGGTGGTGACCGTTGACGACGATCAAACTGCCCGAGCAATATTGACCCTTCTTGAGCGGGCAAAGTTGGTTGCCGAGCCTGCGGGAGCTGTTGGTGTGGCGGCCATCATGGCTGGTCTGGTGAAAGCCTCTGGGCCTACCGTCGTGGTCTTGAGTGGCGGAAACATCGACCCGATGATCATGGAGCGCGTCATTAGCCGCGGTCTGGCAAGCTCTGGCCGCTATCTCAAGATGCGTATTCCACTTCCTGACCGTCCTGGCCAGCTTGCCCGTACGTCAGAGATTGTCGCCGATGCCAACGCCAACGTGGTGGAGGTGCTGCACACCCGCCACGGTACTGGCCTGCAAATTAGCCAAGTCGAGCTCGAGCTTCACATCGAAACCCGTGGGCCCGAGCACGCTGAAGAGGTACTGGAAGCACTTCGACGTGAAGGCTACGAGCCGCGAACAGAGTTCTAAGGCGTAAACGTCTCGACGTTGATGATTTCAACGGCAATTTCAGCACCACTGGGCGCGGTGTAGGTGCTTGATTCGCCAATCTTCAGTCCGAGAATTGCGGCACCCAGTGGGCTCTCGGCGCTGTAGACATCCAAGTCGGTATCTCCCGCGAGCTCACGCGAGCCAAGCAGGAACTTCTCTTCATCGCCGTGAATGTGAGCGGTGACGACGGTACCGGTTTCGACTACTCCTGAGCTTTCGGGAGCTTCGCCGACGGCGGCGTGCTTGAGAGTGTCGGTGAGGGTGCGAATGCGGGCCTCCATCTTGGCCTGCTCGTCTTTGGCGGCGTGGTAGCCACCGTTTTCTTTTAGGTCACCCTCTTCGCGCGCGATTTCGATGCGCTTGGCGATTTCTTGGCGACCTTTAGTAGTGAGCTGTTCGAGCTCAAGCGCGAGACGGTCGTAGGCCTCCTGGGTCAACCAGACGTGACCATTCGAGTCGCTAGCCATTTCTTACCCCCTGGACGAAATAACAACCGGCGCCAGGCGGGGCCGGTTGTGGATTGATTGAGACTACGGCACCCAACAGCGGTAGAGCAAACCAGTTACCGCTGTTTCACTGGTGCGAACAACCTGGTTAAAGACTCTGGTGCGCTGAGTCGATTCAGGGAGGTCAACGATTACCCAGCCGACTATTCCGTATTGTGCGTTGAGAGCCTGGACCGCACAGGACATTGGAGTTCCTGGGGCCACGGAAACTTCAAAACGCACTGACACGCTTCGATCATCGACGCGCTCCCAGCCAAGATCTCTGGTTTCAAACTGCGCGGTGGGTTGGGCAAGGCCGGCCCACCACAGCCACGCCACCAACACGATGGCAAACCCGACGCCCGCAGTAATGCCCAACCACCTGGTGTTTCTCCGGGTACGAGAGGTGTGGCCATATCGCTCACTGAGCAGCGGAGTTGGAATGGAGGACGGGGCGTTCTCGTCCAGATTGGTTTCGGGGTTCACGCTCACCTTCCTCCGCTAGCGTAGAGCTCGAGATTACCGCCCCGAGATGGGGTGACACTGAGGAGTAAGCAATGGAGGCCATCGTGATCACTCTCGCGGAAGAGCTGATTCCCGCAATCGAGGTAAACCCCGTGATGGTGACTCCAGGCGTCATCGGCTTCGTCGCCACCTTCGGTGTTGCCATCGCCTCGCTCCTGCTCATTCTGGACATGGTCAGGCGAGTCCGCAGGGTT
>CAYXEM010000026.1:0-10082 GCA_964464045.1 uncultured Microbacteriaceae bacterium
TTGAGGAAGCAATGGCCGAAGGCCGGACCCGGATGATCGATGCCACCATCGAAAAGATGCAGTCCTACGGATGTGCGGGCAAGAAGTCTCTGTTGGCAAACGCAGCGTAAGCGGATTTTCGTGATGAATATAAACGTATCCACAGAACCCCAAGTTAACACGCGGCCTTTGACCAAATCAGAAAAGGTTCAGGCGCGTCACATGGCGACGGCTTGGCAAGCTCCTATGTTCAATATCGTTGTGGATATCGACATGCAGCATGCCTTGGACCAACGTCGGGAAGGTGTGAAGGTCACGGACATTATCCTTGCCGCATGTGCCAAGGTCCTGATGCAGTTTCCCGCGGTCAACGCACTCTACCATGACGACGCTGTTCATGAATATGGTCAGGCCAATGTCGGTTTGGCTGTGGCCTCTGATCGCGGGCTGACCGTGCCAGTCATCCACGGCGCCGATAGTCTTTCTCTTGACGAAATCGCAGAACGTCGCCGCGCTTTAGTGAGCAAGGTGCGTGATGGTGCGATTGCGATTTCTGACGTTCTTGGTGGCACCTTTACAGTGTCAAACCTCGGAATGTTCGACGTGACGCAGTTCACGGCGATCATCAACCCGCCGCAAGTTGCGATACTTGCCGTAGGCTCTACCCGGATGTGCCAGTTCTGGAATGATGGAGACCCTCAATGGAGAAAGATCAGCTCGTTCTCGCTGACCTGTGACCATCGAGCCATCGACGGTGCTTTGGCCGCCCGTTTCATGTCCGCGTTAAAGGCAACCCTTGAGGGGCGCTCGGAAGCGGGTGGTGAGTGAGGGATGCATACTTCTGTCTCAAGCTCGTCAGATCTAGTAAAATAACCAATCAGAGGAGGAATCTGGTTATGAAAACTATAAACTTCATCTCTACCGTTAAACGTGGTCTCTTTGGCGCGACGGCTGCTCTAGCACTTTCCGCGGGAATTGCACAAGCTGCCGATAAACCTGTAATCGGCATCGCTGTGGCCGACCAGAAGTCGTTGTTCTATGTTGCAGCAGTTGATGGTATGCGGGCTGCTGCAGAAGAAGCGGGATACGAAGTATCTGTTGCTTCTGCCAATAACAATTCGCGTGAGCAGATCAATCAGGTTCAGAACCTGCTTGTTCAGCAGATCGGCGCGCTTGTCTTTACATCGCAGGACTCGACATCGGCTGCTGCAGGCGTTCGTGCCGCAAACCAGGCAGGCGTTCCAGTCATCGCGGTGGACCAACGCCCTGAATCCGGCAATGGCGAGTTGGCGACCTACATCGCAACAGACAGTGTTAAAGCGGCCCGTGATCTTTGCACATGGATGTTCGATCAGATGGGTGGTGAAGGCAAAATCGCCATTCTGCACGGTGTTCTTGGTTCGACAGCAGAAATCCAGCGTACCCAAGGCTGCAACGAAGCTCTGGCAAACTATCCGAACGTAAAGGTAGTTGCAGAGCAGACTGCTAACTGGGACGAGAACGAAGCGTTTAAAGCAACTCAGAACATCTTGACCGCACACCCTGATCTGGATGCGGTATTCGGCGAGAGCGACGCCATGGGCCTTGGTGCTGCCAAAGCAGCGCGTCAGGCTGGTCGCGATGACATGATCGCGGTTGGCATCGACGGTTTCCCGACAATGCTTGATGCAATCAAGGCAGGCCTGACACAGGCAACTATGGCGCAGATCCCTTATCCGATGGGTAAAATGGCGATCCGCGACGCTATTGCTGTCATGAATGGCGAGAAACTTCCTGAGCTTCAGTATCAGGATGCCGTTCTGATCCATGCAGGTAACGTGAACGATTACTCGGCAGCAGACTTCTATGGTCCTGCAGCTGAGGCGATGAAGTAATCTACGTGGGGCCCGACTTTGGGGTCGGGCCCCATTTCCAAAGCAATGCGTCTCGGGGAGGGCTAAGCATGTTTGATACCGCACCAAATGCATCGGGTCTGCATTGCCAGGGTCTCGTGAAAAGTTATGGGCCGATTGAAGTCCTGAAGTCAGTCGACTTCTCGGTTATGCCTGGGCAGGTCGTGGCGCTGATTGGTGAAAACGGCGCCGGGAAGTCCACTTTTAACTCGATTGTTGCGGGCGTAGTTCGTGCTACCTCTGGCCAAATGTGGCTTGATGGAGAGCCATATGCTCCGCACTCTCCTTCGGAAGCCATGCAACATGGCGTTGCGTTGATCCACCAAGAGATCCGCTTGCTGCCTGAGCTTTCCGTTGCCGAAAACATCTTTATGGGACGCCTCCCACTGAAAAGAGGGCGTATTGATCGTGCTCAGATGGAGAAAGAGTCTCGCGAAATTCTGACCTCACTTGGAGTGAAGGTCGATCCGCGCCGCCCAGTTGGCGGTCTGTCTATGGCTGTCCAGCAGGGTATAGAGATTGCCAAAGCAATCTTGCGCAAGCCGAGGTACGTGATTTTTGACGAACCGACAGCATCTCTTGGCGAGTCTGACGCCGAGTTGATTTTTGAACAGGTTCGGATCCTCAAGGAGAATGGGACAGCCATCATCTACGTGTCGCACCGTTTGGATGAAATCAAAGAACTCGCAGACCATGTAATTTGCTTTCGCGATGGTCACCGCGTGGCCGATTGGGACGGTCCAAGTGTCACAAAGGAACAGATGATCAACGCTATGGTAGGCCGCGAGTTTACGTTCGAACACCGTGCTCCAGAGCCAAGTAAGAAAAACGTCGTTCTTAAAGTGGAAGCTGCCGGTCGCCACGGCGTTTTCTCAAACGTTTCTTTTGAACTTCGCGAAGGTGAAATTCTTGGCTTTGCTGGTTTGGTTGGCTCGGGTCGTACAGAGATTGTCCGCGCACTATCCGGTGCAGACCGCCTGGAAACCGGACGAATTGAGCTTGATGGCAAGTCCGTTCATTTCCGTTCACCCGCTGATGCTATTAAGGCAGGGGTAGTCATGGTCTCGGAGGACCGAAAGGGCCTTGGACTCAATCTCGATCAGTCCGCATCGAAAAACATCGCGCTACCATGGGAAAAAAAGCTGGCTAAGGCGGGCATGGTTTTCGGATCGACAGTTGAGACTTTGGGCGCCTCCCAAAAGGACCGGTTCGACATACGAGGTCAGATGAACTCGCCTGTGAGTTCAATGTCCGGTGGCAACCAACAGAAGGTTCTCTTGGCTAAATGGCTTGTCGAGTACCCTCGTGTCTTTATCGTAGACGAGCCAACGCGCGGCGTGGATGTCGGCGCCAAGATGGCCATCTACGAGATCATCCGCGAGCTAGCTTTATCAGGCATCAGCGTAATCGTTGTTTCTTCGGAACTCGAAGAGGTTTTGGGTCTCTGTCATCGAGTTCTGGTCATGTGTGAGGGACGCCAAAGTGGCATCCTCGAGCGTCACGAAGCAACTCCGGAAAAAGTAATGTCATTGGCCGTAAGAGGCTGAACAAGACAAAAACTCCGCTTTTGAACAGGGAGAAGGAAAATGGCAAATTTTGAGAATAACGCCAACGGATCGCAGGTTCAGATTCAATCAGCGGCCGACTATCAGGATGAAGCATCGGGCAACGTCAATTGGGGAGTGGGAACAATGAATATTATCAAGACGATCTATAGAAATATTCCCGGCCCTCTGATTGGATTGACCCTTGTTACTCTAGTGTTTTCGTACTTGTCGCCGTACTTCTTTACCACGCGCAACCTGTTCAACATATTCTCACAAATGTCCGAAATCGGCATTATGGCAGCTGGTGCGGCGCTGGTTATCATCATTGGGGGCATCGATCTGTCGGTCGGGGCTGTTCTGGCTGTGACACTGATGTTTAACGCGTGGCTATATCGTGATCTCGGCGTTCCTTTCGTGTTTTCCTGCCTTGCGGGTATTGGTCTTGGCGCCTTTGTTGGTTGGGTGAATGGCATCCTGTCCACTTACGGCCGAATTCAGCCGTTCGTTGCGACCCTTGCCACTATGTCTGCTTGCTCGGGCATCGCCCTATACATCACAAACGGCAGCCCTGTGACGGGTTTCCCCACACCGTTCGGATTGATCACAACAATGCGAATTCTGGGTATTCCGCTTGAATTGATCATCCTCGTGTCGGTCTATCTGATCGTTGCCTACTGGCTGAATTTCCGGCCTTCGGGGCGTGCTTTGTATGCGATTGGCGGAAACGAGGAAGTTGCCCGTCTGTCAGGCATTAACGTGATGCGCTCGAAGGTGATGGTTTATGTGACGGCTGGTGTATTGGCCGCTATCGCGGGGTTGATCGTCGGATCGCGCCTGGATGCCGCTCATCCGACAGCAGGTATCAGCGACCTTCTTAGTGTGATCGCCGTTGTAGTTATCGGCGGAGCAAGCCTTGCTGGTGGCTCGGGCGGCATGACCGGAACATTTATCGGTTTGCTTATCATTGGTGTATTGCGCAACGGCATGGCGCTTCTGAACGTTTCGCCAAACCTGCAGCCTGTTGTGATTGGTATAGCGATTATTGTGGCTGTCATGTTGGACCGACGAAGTGCGCAGCGCTGACCTGGCCTAAAATACGCTCTTTCCACCCTTTGAATTTCCCTGCGTTAAAAGGAACGCCATAATGTCGCTCGACCTAACGATAGCTGATTTGGCGGATCTTCCCCGCATCGACAGCGCGCTCAAGAAAAACGATCACCTCAATCAATTTGTAGATCTCGCGATGGGAGAGGTTCAAGTTCACGACAACGTTCTTGAAATATTACCTGAAGTGGTCTCGCGCTATCTCGTCAAAGAAGGGCTTCCGGAAGAAAACGCGAAGATCAGCCTTGTCGTGGATCCGGTACTTATTAAACGTGCTGGCGCTGACCTGAAAACACAAGTTCAAGATTTGCTGTCCCAAAAGCACAGTGTGATCAGAGTTACTCTTGATGACGGTCACGACGTTTTACATGCGGAAACGGAAATCCTTGAAGAAGCGGCTCAGGCTGTAGTCGGATCCGACTGTATTGTTTCGGTCGGAAGCGGAACGCTATCTGATATCGCAAAAGTGGCGGCACAACGGTCGAATGTTCCTATTCATATTATCGTCCAGACAGCGGCCTCGGTAGACGGATTCACTGACAACTTTTCGGTAATCTTGCAGAACGGAGTGAAAAAAACGGTTCTCAGCCGGTGGCCGGAAGCCGTTCTGGCGGATGTTCGCACGATCGCAGAAGCACCAGCCCACCTTACCGCAGCCGGTATGGGAGAAATGATGTCAATGTTTTGCGCGCCAGGCGATTGGTATCTGGCCTCGCGACTAGGTGTCGATCATACTTTTACGCCAGTACTTTTAGAGCTTTTGTCGATCTGTGGAGACGGTATCGAGGAGTGGTCCAAAGGATTGGCAAGTGGGGACCTGGAGAACGCGCGCGCCTTGGCTACCGCGCTGGATTTGCGAGGTATCGTAACAGGCTGCGGTGGCACAACTGCGACGCTTTCCGGCATGGAGCACCTGTTTAGCCACATGCTCGATATGGTTGCCGGCGAAAAACATACCAAAATGGGCCTGCATGGCGCTCAAGTCGGGGTGGGGGCAATTATCCGAGCAGTTGCTTGGGAGGTGTTCTGCGAGCGAATGGACGAGACACCGATCGACCTGAGCAAAATTGATCTATCTCCCGAAGCTCACTCTCAGACAATCTTGGATGCGTTTCAGGATCTTGATACCTCAGGCGCAATCGGGCTGGAATGTGCCTCGCGATACGCAGCCAAGTTGAACGACTTGTCCTCAACGTGGTCTAAAGCAGCGAGTTTCTTTGCGGAATGGAATACCCACAAAGCACAACATGATGAGCTTGTATTCAATTCGCAAAAGATCGCGGACTATCTGGCACGCGCAGAAGCGCCAATGCGATTTGACGATCTGACCCCTCCAACGTCGGAAGATCTTACCCGATGGGTTGTTGGCAACAGTCAGTTCATGCGCGAGCGCTTGACGATTGCTGATCTTCTATATCTTGCCGGCTGGCTCGACAACGAAGGTGTTACCCGAATCATGCGTCGCGTGGATGAAGTGATCCTCAAAGCACGAGGCATTTCGTGATGTTGAAAGATCTTGTCCTCGGTCTGGATTGTTCCACCACTGCAGCCAAGGCGGTTGTCTGGAATCTCGAGGGTAAAAGCGTTGCAGTTGGGCGACACGCCTATTCCCACTCTGCTCCACATCCGGGTTGGGGCGAGCAAGATCCAATGGATTGGTGGAACGCGACGATCGAAGCGATCGGCAGCGCGTGTCGTAAAATCGATCCATCTCGTCTTGCAGCCATTGCGATTACCCATCAGCGGGAAACTTTCGCCTGTCTGGATGAGGAAGGACATGCGTTGAGGCCTGCAATGCTCTGGCTTGATACCCGTGCAACAGATCAAGTCGAACAGTTTGGTAGTGATCGTTTGCATGAAATCACTGGTAAGCCGCCTAATACGGCTACCAGTTGGTACAAGCTCGCTTGGCTCAAAGAGAATGAACCCCGTGTTTTCGAAAACACGTTTAAAGTTGTGGATGTACATTCGTATTTGGTGAACCGGCTGACCGGCGAGTGGCGGACCTCGTATGGAAGTGTCGACCCTTTAGGCGTTCTGGACTTGCCGACTTTCAGCTATTCTGGCGAACTTATCGAGGCTCTCGGTTTGTCCCGCGATCAATTCCCTGAACTTTGCGCACCAGGGGAGGTTATGGGGACTGTGAAAAACGAGATAGCTGATTTGCTGGGGCTCGCCCGAGGCTTGAAAGTGGTCGCGGGGCTAGGCGACGGACAATCCGCAGGCCTGGGCGTTGGGATTACAAAACCCGGTGAAGCCTACCTCAATTTGGGTACCGGCATTGTTTCCGGGAACTTTAGCGAAAGTTTTGTCACGAACAGATCGTTCCGGACAATGACAGGCGGCGTTCCCAACAGTTACATCCTCGAGACTTTTTTTGGTGGCGGAACCTATAACCTAAGCTGGTTTATCGAAAAATTCTCAGACATTGGCGATAAACCGTATGGTTTGGATCTTATACCGGAGCAAATTCTTGAAAGTGCAGCTGCGGGTTTGCCGATCGGATCTGATGGGCTTTTGTCGCTGCCGTACCTAACAGGTGTTCTCACCCCGTATTGGGATAGCAACGCTAGAGGGGTCATGTTCGGACTGTCCCCACGACACGGCAAAGCTCATATGTATCGTGCAATTCTTGAGGGGTTGGCGATGGAGCAGCGTCTCTCTTCAAGCGGAGCGGAAGCCGCCGGTGTCCCGATAGAACGCTTCCTGGTCATGGGCGGTGGTTCACATAGTCAATTATGGTGCCAGATCGTAGCCGATGTTCTGAACAGACCTGTTGATGTGGCGCTCGAACCAGAGGCTACCTGTCTTGGCGCAGGGATTTTGGCGGCTTATGGGGCAAGCCTATTCCCCAGTGTTTCTGACGCGGCGGCCGCTATGACCGGTATCGGTCGGAGCTATGCGCCTGTGCCTGAGCAAAGTTCCAAATACGATCAACTTTTTGGTCTCTACAAAGATATTTATCCGTCCCTGCGAGAACATTTCACTCGCTTGAGACAGGTGATGAAAAACATCGAGTAACGCAACTTGAGGCGGTTTTGGAATGATGACAGTGAAAAGGGATAAACAAAAAACGATCGGTTTCGACGAGGCTTACGGCCGCTATGAAGAAATTCGCAAGCGATTGCCGATAGTGGTGCCGACAGCAAAGCCAATTTACGCATCTAGTCTTTTGGAAATTGCAGACAGCTATGACGGATTTTTGTTTGACTCCTTCGGAGTTTTAAACGTCGGTGAAACGGCAATTGAAGGTGCAGCTGAGGTTCTTTTAAAACTTCGAAGACTTGAAAAGCCGTTTTGTGTTCTGACCAATGCCGCCAGCTATACCCGGAACGATGCGTTTGAAAAGTATCAAAAGCTAGGTTTGGATGTCCGGCACGAGGAAATTATTTCCAGCCGTGACGTGCTTTTCCATTCGCTTTCTGTAGGGGCGATAGTTCACACTTGGTCGGCCATCGCTGCAGAAGAGGATAAATTCGCGGACACGGACCTTCGCGTTAATCATTTAATCGATGACATTTTGGATTGGGATGATGCGGAAGGTATTCTCTTTCTGTCCGCTGCGCGTTGGACGATTGAAGATCAGGATCGTCTGATAGCTTCGCTTAAGAGAAAACCACGACCGATCCTTGTTGGAAACCCAGATTTGGTTGCACCTCGCGAAGAAGGACTGACCGTTGAGCCCGGGTACTGGGCGCATGACATTCAGGACCGAACCGGAATCGAGGTTCAGTATTTTGGCAAGCCGTTCGGGCTAGCTTTCGAGTTGGCCTCCGAACGTATCGGAAAACCAAAACTGGCGATGATAGGCGACACTCTTCACACTGATATTCTGGGCGGTCAGGCTGCGGGGTGTGACACTATCCTGATAACTGATCATGGGTTGTTCAATGGCAAGCCGATCCAATCCTACATCGATGACAGCGGCATCCATCCAACTTGGATAATGTCGTCAATTTAACCCGCTTTTGGCGGGGTTTCCATGCAACACATTACAAGGAACTGATATATGGCTGATTTTGACGTAATCATTATTGGAGCCGGACCGGGCGGATATGTCTGCGCCATACGGTGTGCTCAGTTAGGATTAAAAACAGCCGTTGTGGAAGGGCGCGACACGCTGGGTGGTACTTGCCTTAATGTCGGGTGCATCCCCTCGAAGGCACTGCTCCACGCAAGTCATTTGCTTCATGAAGCCGAGCACAATTTCGAAAAGGTTGGTCTAATCGGAGAGGCGCCAAAAGTCGATTGGGCCAAAATGCAAGGCTACAAGAACAGTGTCATCGGCGGCAACACAAAGGGGATCGAGTTTCTATTCAAGAAAAACAAGATCACATGGATCAAAGGTTGGGCGTCGATCCCCGAGGCCGGAAAAGTTGTTGTCGGCGACGAAAGCTATTCTGCCTCACATATTATCATAGCAACCGGATCGGAGCCGGCTGAATTAGGTGGCGTGGAGGTGGACGAAGAAACCATCGTCACATCAACTGGTGCATTGCAACTTGCCAACATCCCCCGCTCTTTGATTGTTATCGGGGCAGGGGTCATCGGCTTGGAGCTGGGAAGCGTTTATCGGCGCTTGGGGGCCGAGGTTACCGTTCTAGAATATCAGGATTCAATTCTACCCGGTCAAGACAGTGAGGTGCAGAAAGCATTTCATAAAATGCTGCAAAAACAGGGATTTAAAATAGTTACCGGTGCAAAAGTCAAAAGCGCTCGTAAAGGTGCAAGTGGTGCCTTGGTTGAATATGAGTCGATCAAAGACGGAAGCGTGGCTGCTATTGAAGCTGATGCGGTCCTTCTTGCGACGGGTCGTAAACCCTTTCTTTTAGGTCTTGGAATCGAAGGGTTGGGAGTTTCGACCAACCAACTGGGGCAGTTGGTTGTTGACGAAACCTTCCAAACCACCGTCCCGGGGGTTTACGCGATTGGCGACGCAATTGCTGGGGCAATGCTTGCTCACAAAGCCGAGGACGAAGGAGTCGCATTGGCTGAGATTTTGGCCGGAAGAAAAGGCCACGTAAATTATCAGGTCATTCCAGGTGTAATTTACACGCATCCGGAAGTCGCAAGTGTCGGGGTGTCCGAGGACAGGCTTCGGGAGTCTGATCGAAAGTACAAAGTAGGAAAATTTCCTTTCATGGGGAATGGTCGCGCCAAAGCCGTCATGTGCGCCGATGGATTTGTGAAAATGCTGATAGACGCCGAAACCGATCAAATCCTCGGTTGCCATATAATCGGTCCGTCCGCCGGCGACTTGATCCACGAGGTCTGTGTGGCAATGGAAACCGGATCAAAAGCCAGTGACCTTGTAAAAACCTGTCACGCGCATCCTACGTTTTCAGAAGCGGTTCGCGAAGCAGCTATGGCCAGTTCGGGTGGGGCAATCCACGCCTAAAGTTTTTGAGCTCTACCGATGATAGGAGATCAGATTGACAGACCAACAAAGAGATATGCTTGACCTTTTTATCATCGGTGGAGCGGTAATCCCCCATTTATAGAGGTGCGTATCAGTAGAATCTAAGCTGCTTTCAGTTTCTGTATCGGTGTCATTCCTCCG
>CAYXEM010000027.1:0-9692 GCA_964464045.1 uncultured Microbacteriaceae bacterium
TCGAGCAAAGTCGGCCAGGGTGTCGTTCGACACTGACGCGGTCAACACGGTGTGGTGGCTTCCGCCTGCGCACATCCAGGCCTCGGCTGAGGTGGACAGTGATGGCTGTGGCTCCCATACGGCTCGAGCCACGGGGAGGTTTGGCAAATCCTCGGTGGGCTCTACAACAGTCACCTCGTTGACGATGATGCGGAAGCGGTGACCAAGGTCAACCAGGCACAACACACGACCAGGTGCGGGGTCAGCGGTGAAGACCATGCGGACAGGGTCTTCTTTTCCGCCAATACCCAACGGGTGAATTTCGATGCGTGGCTTCGACTTCGTGAGGCTTGGGCATACCTCCAGCATGTGTGCTCCCAGAACCTTGGGGGTGCCAGGACCGAAGTGGTAGGTGTAGTCCTCCATGAAGGACGTAGCGCCATCAGCAGGGGCCATCGCCTTGGTGATGGCCACCATGGCGGCCGTCTTCCAGTCACCCTCACCCGCGAAGCCATAGCCGTCGGCCATCAGGCGCTGAACGGCAAGACCGGGGAGTTGGCGAAGGGTACCGAGGTCTTCGAAGTTGGATGTGAAGGCGCTGAAGCCTCCAGCTTCCAAAATTCCTCGAAGCGCGATTTCAATCTTCGCGCCATAGACGAGTGACTCGTGACGGTCGCCGCCGGCCTTCAACTCGTTTTGGACGTCGTACAGGTTTTCGTACTCGGCGCACAGCTTCTCCGCAGCCTCGTCCGAGACTTCAGCGACGGCATCGGCGAGCACGTTCACGCCAAGGCTCTCGATTGACATTCCAAACTGAGTTTGGGCCGAGACTTTGTCACCGTCAGTCACGGCAACAAATCGCATGTTGTCACCAAAGCGTGCGACCTTCAGTGATTGGGCCTTGGCCCATCCGGCACAGGCGTAGGCCCAGTCGCGAACGCGACCCACCACATCTGCGTCTTCGGGGTGGCCCACGACGATCTTTCGCTGGACGTCCATGCGGCTGAGGATGTGCGCGTATTCGCGGTCACCGTGTGCGGCCTGGTTCAAGTTCATGAAGTCCATGTCAATGGTCGCCCACGGGAGCGACTGGTTGGCCTGGGTGTGCAGGTGCAGCATCGGCTTCTGCAGTGCCGCCAAGCCGTTGATCCACATCTTGGCCGGAGAGAAGGTGTGCATCCAGGTGATGACTCCGATGCAGTTGTCGTCGGCATTTGCTGCCATGATCACGGCGCGGATTTCCTCAGGCGTCTTCACCACAGGTTTCCACTCGAGTGTTGCGGGGCCGCCGAGGGTGGAGCCGAGCTGGTTCATGACCGCTTGGGATTGAACATCAACCTGGCGCAGGGTTTCGTCGCCATAGAGAGACTGGCTACCGGTGATGAACCAAATCTGTTGACCTGCGGACATGAGGTTCTCCTCGAAATTGGGCGTCGACGCGAGCGACTCGAACAACTTTGTTAGCGCTCACCTTATAACTGTTGAGCTTTGAACGCGATTGGCTCAGTCGCTGAGCGAAATTCCCCAGCGGCCGCCCCAACTCTCACCGGGTTCTAACCACTTCAGATTGGTGCCTGAGTTAAACGCGTTGGCGGGAGCCGTCATTGGCTCAACTGCCACTGCTGAGGTGGGGCCGTCTGGGCCGGGGAATTCGTCGGTCACAAAAACCTGTAACCAACCCAATTCTGTGCTTTGCCAGAGAGAGACTCTTTTGCCATCGGGCGCCGCAAGGGTCGTTGTGTAGGGAGCTTCGCCCCCTAAGCGGAAGCCCGTGTCTAAGTCGAGATTCTTAAGTGAAACTCGGGAGCTGATGTCTACATCGCTACCCTCGATGGCTTCTTCTGCCACAGGAATCATTTGGGTATCGGTAATGAGGTGAGAGACCACGGGGGCCTCAATGGAGAGAGATCGAATCGGAGCATCCCCGATAGTGATGTAAGGGTGAGCACCGAGGGCCACTGGTGCCGCGGTCTTCCCAGTGTTCTTCAAGGTCATCTCACAGGTGATTCCCCTCTCGCTGAGCGAATAAGTCACTGAGAGCTCGAGGGAAAAGGGGTAACCAGACACCGAGGATATTTCGGCAGTGAGCTTGGCCGAAGATTCACTGCTCTCGGCCAGACGAAAAACTTTCTCCGCTACTAGTCCATGGATTGCGTTGTTACGCAGAGGTTCTGAAATGTCGAGAGCGAAGTGGCTCTCGCCGTCAGACCATTTGCCGTCTCGAATTCTGTTAGGCCAAGGCGCTAACACGAGGCCAGATGAATACGGCCGTATCTGTGATCTATCCCACTGTTGAATCAGCTCAATACCGCCCACAGACAGGGCATCAAGTGCCGCCCCAACGAGATCTATTTCGGCAGTGACCACACCTCTCGCTCCAGAGTGAGCTAATTGCAGATTGCCAGCATCGGCGATCGAAGCGGTCATTTTGTAAGCCTAACGATGAGAGAGAATGGTCTGCGTGACCCATCGCATTCACCGTGACCACCTCGCTGACGGCCGAGACATCATTTACGTTGACGATCAGTCCTCGACTCTCGCCGACCAGCGGAAGAAGGACTCGCGTGAATTGGATCCCCGGCCGGACACCGCGCGGATGCGTCAAGATCCGCTGACTGGCGAATGGGTATCAATTGCTGCAGCGAGGCAGAACCGTGTGATGCTACCCCCGGTGGATGCTGATCCCCTCGCACCACAATCACCGACGAACCCCAGCGAAGTTCCTGATAACTACGACGTCGTCGTGTTCGAAAATCGTTCTCCTTCTTTTGGGCCGCTGAGTGAGTTTTCTGCAGAGGTGGATTCAGATGACCTGAACGCAATCGGGTTTGGGAGGGAACTGCCTTCCGTGGGCCGTTGTGAGGTGGTGTGTTTTTCTCCCGCACATGATGGTTCATTCGGCTCGCTCAGTGTTGAGCGCGCGCGAACCGTCATGGAAGCGTGGGCTAATCGCACCAAGGAGCTCATGGCGCTGCCCGGTGTTGAGCAGGTGTTTGTGTTTGAAAACCGTGGGGAAGAAATCGGAGTGACTCTGGGCCATCCCCACGGGCAGATTTATGCGTATCCGTTTGTCACCCCCCGCACGTCACGGCTATTGGATTCGGTGAAAAAAGTTGGTCCGCGATTTTTCGAAGAGCTCTTGAGCTTTGAGCAAGCGGGGCCGCGGGTGGTCAAGCAGTCGGGTAACTTCACCGCGTTTGTTCCCTTCGCGGCTCGTTGGCCTCTCGAATTGCATATTCTTCCCCACCGCCAGGTGCCCGACATTGCAGGGCTCACGGATTCGGAGCGCGAAGAGCTCTCGACGTTTTATTTGGAGCTCATTAAGGCTTTTGACAACCTTTATGACACCCCTACTCCCTATATAGCGGCCTGGCACCAAGCCCCCAAATCGGCAGGACGAGATGAGATTCGGCTCATGGTGCAATTTACTTCGCCGAGGCGGGCTGCAGACAAACTGAAGTACCTTGCCGGTTCCGAAGCGGCTATGGGCGCGTTTATTGCCGACGTCAGCCCCGAGGATCAAGCTGCGAAGTTCCGAGAGGCGCTGGAGAGAGGCAACCAATGAGTACCAGGTCTCTCGCGGATCGCACTGTCGGGTTAGCGGCGGATTCAGGGATCAGCGTTGAGGGAGTCTGGTCAGCTCCTGGCCGAGTAAACCTCATCGGCGAACACACCGACTACAACGACGGTTTTGTGCTCCCCTTCGGAATCGAGCAGCGAACTGCCGTGGCGGTTGGGCGTCGAAACGACCGAATTATTCGGGTGCTCAGTAAGCAATCCGATACCGCGGTTGAAGTCTCGCTTGATGAATTAAGTTCAGATGCTCTAAATGGGTGGTCCGCGTATCCGCTTGGCGTGGCGTGGGCATTGGGCGAAGCAGGCTTCGACTTATCGGGGGTGAGCGGACTCGACCTGGTTATCGATTCTGATGTGCCACTGGGTGCGGGGCTTTCGTCATCGGCCGCGATTGAGTGCGCAGTTGCCGTTGCTCTACGAGACGTGTGGGACTTTTCGACCACAGACCAAGAACTTGCTCGGATCTGTCAGCGTGCAGAAAACATTGCCGTTGGAGCACCGACAGGAATCATGGACCAGTCTGTGTCATTGATGGCCAAGGATGGTCACGCACTCTTTCTGGATTGCAGGTCTTTGGCCACAGATGCGATTCCTTTCGACCTTCAGTCGGATGGGCTCACGATTGTGGTGATGGACACTCAGGTGAAGCACTCTCACGCCAACGGTGGATATTCGGCCCGTCGCGCATCCTGTGAAAAAGCGGCCGACGTACTGGGTGTTGATGCTCTCAGAGATGCCACCCTTGAGCAGCTCGAGGCGAAGCGAGGTGAGATGGATGATGAGACGTATCGTCGCGCTCGCCATATCATCACCGAAAACGCCCGGGTCCTCGACACAGTCTCTGTCTTAAAAGCTGACGGCCCCCGTGCCATCGGCGATTTGCTGGTGGCATCTCATGTGTCGATGAGGGACGACTTTGACATCTCGTGCCCAGAGCTCGATCTTGCCGTGGACACTGCTCTATCGGCCGGTGCGGTAGGTGCCCGTATGACTGGTGGAGGCTTTGGCGGAGCCGCTATTGCGTTGGTCGAATCAGCTCAGGCAGATTCGCTGATTGAGCGCGTGGAGGCGGCGTTTGCTGATGCGGGCTACCGCGCACCGGTGTGTTTTAGCGTGATTGCCTCTGAGGGCGCGAAGCGGGAATCACTCTAATTCGCCCCTGAATCAGTGCTGCACTCACCAGCACGAGCAAGCCACCTGCGACCTGGTCCCAGCTGAGGTGCTCGCGCAAAAACAAAACACCGAGGACTGCTGCGACCACGGGAGTGATGTACGTCACTGATGAGGCGATTGCCGATCCGGCCAGCTTCATGTTGCGGTAGTTCCAGATGTAGGCAAATCCGGTGCCGAGGAATCCCAAGAGTCCCACGCCTACTAACGCTTGGGTGGTAACGGGTGCTGCAACAATTCCGCCAAAGAGCGCAAAGGGGAGAAGGATCACCGCAGACGATGTCACCTGAGCAGCTGCGAGTGAGGCGTTGGAGTACGGAAGAGGGGTGACAAAGCGCCTGGCGTAGGGGAAGCTCAACCCGTAGCACAGCGTGGCGGAGAGCAGAGCGAGCACACCAATGAGCTTGTTCTCTCCAAGCCCATGAATCACGCCGCTGACAAGGGCAACGCCGCCGAAACCAAGGAGGATGCCTAGTACTTGGTTGGCTGTAATTTTCTCGGCACGAAAAACCAGCCACATCACGAGCAGCGTCATGAGCGGCGTGGTGGCGTTCAAAATGCCAGCCATCACGCTGGTGACGTATTGCTGACCAAATGCAAATAAGAAGCCAGGTGCTGCGTTGAGCAGCGTTGCCACCACCGCTAAGTGCATCCATTCGATGGCCTTTGTGGGTAGAGGCACTCTCATGATGGCCACCATCACCAACAGGCTTAATGCTCCCAGGGCACCTCGGAGAAAAGCCACCCCAATGGCGCTAAATGATCCAAGCGACCATTCAATGAAGAGGAATGATGATCCCCAGACAATGCCGAGGGCAATAAACCCTGGCAGCCAACTCTTCGACGACAAGCTGGTGTCTACTTTTTGGCACGCTTAGTGGCCCAGACAACGAGCCACACCATGAGACCCACTCCAAGAAGGAGAGCAGTCCACGGCACGATGAAGCCGAAGAACACGATGGTTCCCGCGAAGAATGCGAGCATCGCGTTCCAGCCGGAGATGATTCCGTCCAGGAAGGAACCGGGGTCGCGCTCTGGAGCAACGTCGGGGGAGCGCAGATCTACCCCAATGGAGGCGAATTGGACCTGGTCGGAGAGGTAGTTTTGCTGCGACTTCAGTGAGTCGAGGTCTGCCTGCCGCTGCGACAATGCTGCTTCCACCTCAATGAGTTCGGCCGTTGTTGCCGCCTGGGCCTGAAGGTCCTGAAGTTTGAGAATGCTTTCTTCCAGTACGGAAATGCGCGCATCTAGGTCAATTGCTTGGAGGGTGACGTCCTGGTTGTTGACTGACTTACTCTCAACCGTGCCTAGAGCTTCGATGGCGGCCAGGGTGTCGTCGAGTACATCAACGGGAATGCGCACCCAGAGGTAAGCGCTGGGAAGTTCGGTGTCCCAGTTGGTGTATTCACTGCGGGAATCAACACGGCCACCGGCGGCTTCCACCAGCGCTTGCACCTCGTTGGCCGAGTCGGAGGGGGAGTCAACGGTGAGGTACACGTCTCCGGTAATGATTTGGCTTCGATCTACCGCGCCAATGTCGCGCGCGCCAGAATCTACGGCCATCTGTTCGGTGGCCATATCCATCGATACGCCTTCGTCGTATGCGATGCTCGGCGCAGATTCCACAAAATCTCCGCCGCCCTCGCTCATCATCGAGGTGACCGAGGTGGAGCACCCGCCTACAGCGAGCACTGCGGCAACGAGAAGGGCGGGGGTTAGGCGACGAAGTCTCATGGCCCAAACTATACGGGCCATACCCAGTGCGAACGGTGAGGAAAAGGCATACTGAGGGCATGTTCTGGAATTGGTTGCCGGTGTGGAGAAAGCCTCCCCTTCACGTCTCCCTTCACGGCAATTCTGGTTCCCCTGTGGTGTTGCTCCATGGAATAGCGTCGTCTGCCGTCGCCTATGAATTTGTGATTCCTGATTTGAGCGAGACCCACGAGGTGATCGCCTTGGATTTGCTGGGCTTTGGCCTCTCTCCTGCGCCCGATAGTGCGCAGTTCACCATCGACGAACACGTTGACGCCATCATCACGTCGCTGAAGAGACTTCGTGTGCGGCGACCCATCACTCTGGTCGGGCATTCACTCGGCGCCCTCATCGCAATCCGCCTCGCGGCACGGTTTCCCAAGTGGGTCTCTCACCTGGTCTTGGTGTCACCGCCGGTCTATGTGCCCTCGGAGGCGATGGTGGATTCGGTCGACCGCGTTCAAATGGACGCGTATTTGAAGCTCTATGACTTCATGCGCGATAACCCTTACTTCACCAAGACCGCGGCTCAAGCCTTGGAAAAAATCTCGCCTATTCGAAACCTGGTGGAAGTCACAGAAGACAATTGGCGAGCTTTTTCGCTGTCGCTTGAAAAGTGCATTGAATCGCAAACCACCATCACCGATCTCGCTCAAGTGCACTGCCCGATTGACCTTATATATGGGACCCTCGATCCATTCCTTGCCCCTGCGGGAATAAGAGTGGTGGAGCGCCTACGCGGAGTCGCCACGACCCGAGTGGACGGCGTGGACCACGTGATTAGGCCGAAGCTTGCGAAAGAACTCGTTCGGCTCATCAATAATCCAAGCCCTGCCACGGCGCCGATTCGGCTTGTGAAGAAGTGAATTAGTTCACAAACGACAACAGCGCAGAAATTGTCTCTTCTGGCTTATCGCGGTGGACACTGTGCCCAGCGCCGTGAATAACGGTCATCGAGATGGCGAGGTTGGACGCCAGGATGTCGTCTGCGTGATCGCCCGTAAACATCGAGTCCACAGCGGGGTCTGAAGCGATTATGAGTGTGGGGGTGGACACTGCTTTTGCGTGGTCCACGACGTTCCACCCAGGGTTGTCGAGTACCGCGTGCTCGAGGGCGAATCGGCTTGCCGTGCGGTGTGACCACACGCGAAGCTCCACATCGAGTGGGTGCCAGTGCGGGAAATCTCGTCTGACTTCGTCCTCGGTGAGGTGGTCGTGACCGTGCATCTGACCTGATCGCACCATTTCTGCCCGCTCGTCGCTGAGTAACAGGGCGGGGTCGAGAAGGACGAGCTTCTTGGCCCACTGCGGCGAGGAAACGGATGCGAGCACTGCTGCCGCGGCTCCAATGGAGTGTCCAATGACCACATCCCATGATCCGCCGCTATCTGGGTGGGTGTGCTCAATGTCGCCGGCAAAATCCTCAAAACGATAGGTCGAGCCTCGCGGCGCATACCCGTGACCACGCAGATCAATAGCGGTGGCTGACCAGCCTGCCTCGGCCAATGCTTCTCCGAGTCGCCAGGTGGTCTGGGCGGATGAGCCAAGGCCGTGCACGAGAAGTGCCTTCTTCGCCGAGTCGGGGTTACCCCAGTGAAGCCTGGGGAGGGTGAGAATCGCCATGATCCCTAACCTACCGACGAGCCGCCGTGCTGGATAGTGACGGGTTCGGTATCGGGGATGGGGCTTGCGTCTCGGTCGCGAAGGTCGGGGTGGGCGCGCGTGAACACGGCCGCGACAACCGTGCCAAGCGCTGCGAAAGCGAACGCGGCAATAAACCCGCCAGGGGATCCAAAGGCGTCAATGGTGAATCCAGCGACGGCAGAACCAAGCGCTGCCCCGATGAGCTGGCCGCTTCCGACCCAGCCGTAGGCTTCCGCGGTTTCAGAAAATTTCACACTCGCAGACACAATGGCGAACATCACCGCCAGCGCGGGAGCGATACCGGCGCCAGAAATGGCCAATGTGAGGAGCAGCCACCAGAAGTTAGTGCTGGCAATTGCCAAAGCCATGCCGAGTGCAACCACCGCCATGCGAACAGCCATGGCCCACGGTCCAATCGGAAGCCCTCCAAAAGAGAGGCCTCCAATGAGTGAGGCAATGGCCCACATCGCCAACAGGATCCCTGCTTCGGAGCCTTCTTCGCCAAAGACTGATACGACCGCAACCTCAACAGCTGCGGCAGAGCCAATCAGCAAAAAGCCCACCACCGTGGATAAAAGGACAGGTCCTTTGGCGAGCACTGTTCCCAATCGTCGTCTACTAGGCGGAATGCGCACGCTGCCCACTTCGGGGGATGCGAGGAACCAGAGGCCTCCCAGGATCAACATCACTGCCGCGGCTGAAATGGCAACCTGAGGGGCAACTTGAATGGCGAGGAACGTGGTGACAACAGGCCCAGCAATCCAAATGATTTCTTGAGCAGAGGCGTCGAGTGAAAACAGGGGAGTGAGCTGCCTGGAGTTGACCATCTTGGGGTAAATCGTGCGCACCGCCGGCTGGATGGGTGGGGTGGCGAGTCCGCCGAGGAGACCGAAGAGTACGTACCCGCTCAGGGCCATAGGGACAAAGGCGATGGCGGCCATGCTGACAAGTGACAACACGATTGTTGCCCCAATTACCGGGCGCATACCCCACTTGCCCATCCACCGGCTGGTGAGGGGGCCAGCGATTGCCTGGCCCAGCGAGGTGGCAGCCAGGACGAGACCGGCTTGTCCGTAGGAGTCGAAGATGCGCTCGACGTGAATGAGATACGCCAGAGAGATCATTCCTGAGGGGAGCCTGGCAGTGAGCTGCGCAGCAATAATCCGGGCCACTCCCGGAGTTGTTAACAAGTCGCGATATCTGTTCACAGCCTTGCCAGCCTACGCCTGCTTCACAGATGTCAGAGGTCAGTGAAATCGTGGGTTTTAGGCCGGTAGAAACTGTCCCCAAACCTGTGGAAAAACCGTGAAAGTTGTCCACAGGTGTGGAGGACACGCCCACAATATCTAGGGTTCCCAAGTTGCCAGGGGCCATAGATATAGTGGTCAAGCCTCTTCGATCTGCGAGGGTCCCCGGGAGTCATTTCTAGGGCGAAATCGAGGTTTTGAGGCGTCCCTAGACCTCGCGCCCCGGCGCACACAGACGACAACACACAAGACGCAAAAGAGGAGACACAGTGTCGACAATTTCAGTGGTGAAGCGCGACGGCTCTCGCGAGTCCTACGACGCCA
>CAYXEM010000028.1:0-8943 GCA_964464045.1 uncultured Microbacteriaceae bacterium
GCCTCAATCTCAACAGGCACAAATTCCATGCCTTCCAAATTGGGCAAAACCAACTTGCCCTGTCGTGCCATCCGCCGCCAGTCAGATACCGTGCTGGTAATCAACTCATACCGCGTGGCAACCGCGTTGACCGTCTCGCCCTCAATCAGCGTCTCAGCCACGATCCGCGCTTTCAGCTCCGGCGGCCAATCTCGCTTGCCATCAGACCGTCGCGGCACCCTTGCCAGAAACTCGCTTGTAGCTCCCATCGAGAAACTCCCCAAATGAAAGAAGTCTCTGAATCGCAGATCAAGCGTCAGCGCAAACGTGTGGGGTCGGCGCACCGCTTACGACTATTCGAAAAGTCTCACGTCAGTTGACGGTAAGTTGCTTTTCCCGAGCGGCCTTGAGTTTTACGAAGTCTGATCCGGCGTGATGGCTGGAACGTGTTAGGGGTGAGGCTGATACCATTTTGAAGCCCTTGCCATACGCCGCTTTTGCGTAGGATTTGAATTCATACGGCGTGACAAAGCGTTCGATCGGGTGATGCTTCGGTGTCGGTTGCAGGTATTGGCCAATGGTCAAGAAATCTACATCGGCGGCCCTCATATCATCCATGACTTGACGCACTTCACTGGCGTCTTCCCCGAGACCCACCATGACGCCCGATTTGGTAAAAATGCTTGGGTCCAACTCTTTTGCGCGTTGGAGAAGGCGCAACGAATGGAAGTAGCGTGCACCCGGCCGAACCGTCGGATAAAGCCTGGGAGTTGTTTCGAGGTTGTGATTGAACACATCGGGTCCTGCTTCGATCACCACTTCAAGAGCTTCAGGTCCGCATTTTAAGAAATCGGGAGTTAGAATTTCGATTGTTGTATCAGGCGCCTTGTGTCGTATAGCGCGGATTGTTTGCGCGAAATGCTCTGCTCCGCCGTCGGATAGGTCATCGCGATCGACTGAAGTAATTACGACATGGTTCAGGCCGAGCTTTGCGACAGCATCTGCTACGCGTCCTGGTTCGAAAACATCCAGCGCATCCGGTCGACCCGTCGCAACATTGCAAAAGGTACAGCCCCGGGTGCAAATCTCGCCCATAATCATCATGGTCGCGTGGCCTTGGTTCCAGCACTCGCCCAAATTCGGGCAGCCGGCTTCTTCGCAAACAGTTGTAAGGCCATGAGCTTGAACGATCGACATTGTCTCTTTGTAGCCTGATCCCGCGCGCGCTTTGACACGTATCCAGTCCGGCTTTGGCTGGCGCGGAGATGCCGCCCGTTTTGCTTTTTCGGGATGCCGTTCTTCCGGAATGGTCAGATTACGCGCCATTGGGTTTCCTTTACGGTTCACAATCAACGGTTCCAAAGGGTTCGCGCCGCTGCAACTGTCTCGAGATAGCCGGCAAATCCTTCATCATAATGCTGTGCAGCTCTTGCTTGAGGTTCGATAACACCTTCAGGTGCTACCCACTTGTCTGGGTCGAAACCTATTCCCGCGACATTCATTGCTGCGATTGCCGCACCGCGTGCTCCAACTTCCGGTTTGGGGGCGATGTAAAGAGGTTGCTGGATGACGTCCGCCACCATCTGGCTCCATGTTTCGGAGTTCGAACCGCCACCACATACCATAAGGCGACCGGTTAACTTTGCTGCTTCGATGCAGTGGCGCGCGGCATATGCGACAGATTCACAAACAGCCATGACTAGATCTGCCTTCGTTGTGGAGGTGTTTAGACCCGAAAGCTGACCGCGTGCTTTCACATCGACAAATGGTGCCCGTTCGCCCGTTGCCGAAAAGAAAGGTAGGGCAGATACACCGTTGGCGCCGGGTTTGCTTTTGGCAAGAAGGTGGTCGACGTCATTGTGAGACGCGCCGACCAGATCCAAGATCCAATCAAGTGTTGCTGTTCCTACGGTGGCAGGCATGGCGCGCACCCATCGGTTTTCCTCGGGCATACACAAGGTCATTCCGACAGGATCGCATTGTGTGTCTACCTTGTCGGTCAAAACCTCACAGGCCAGTGTTGTGCCTATGATAATCAAACCATCTCCAACATTTCTCACTCCTGCTCCAATAGCGCAGGCTACCAGATCAAATGGACCCGCATGGACAGGTATGCCTTCTGGCAAGCCGGTCAGTTCTGAGCCTCTGCTGTTGATCGGGAAAGTTTGACCGGGGGCCGCCATGACCGGTGATAGCAAATGTCGAAGATCACTTAGTCCCAGAAGACTTAGGATTTCTGCATCGTAGTCTCGAGCTTTGATATCGAGAAAAGGCAGCGAAGCATCTGAGGCATCCGTTACTCGAGCCCCGGTCAAGCGTTGCAGGATAGCATCTTTAAGATAACTGGCTGTATGCGCCTTTTTTAAAGCTTCAGGGTCTCCTTGCTTTAGCGCGGCCATTAGTGGTGCGTGACTACCCGGAAATATGGCATTGGCATTGCGACGAAAGACTGCTTCGAAGATGCCGCTGTCTATCCATTCCTGTAGATATGGGTTGCCTCGGTCATCTAACCACGAAACGGCTGCACGAACGCCATATCCAGCTTCGTCAAGCAGCCAAAGACCGTCGCTTTGACCGGTAATGCCAATCACAACCGGAGAGGAAAAACCTTCACAAGCCTCTTTTACGACCTTGCCAACAGCCGCGACGATTTCTTCAAAGTCCTGCTCGATCCTGCCATTGCCGAGCGTCTGAGGGCTACTTCGGCGCGAGGCTACGGAAATACATTTCCCGTCCTCAGAAAAGAGTGCAGCTTTCACCATGGAGGTGCCGAGGTCGATGCCGAGTATCATGTTGATCGTCCAGATTATCTTTGCGGTATGGGAGTTCGCCCATGGATTTTCCAGTATTGAACTATATGTTCATGATATGCGCAAGTGTATCAATGGCGTTTGTGGGGCAAAATTATTCAAGGAGTGCGGCAGCCACGCCTTCGTCTGTAATAAGGTGTGTTGCGTAGCCTCCTTTAAGGCTTGCTCGGATTACATCTACTTTCGATTTGCCGCCCACGACCATCAGTCGATCAGGGATATTACGCATGTCATTGAGTGAAATACCAATAGGGTGAATTGTGGGTGGCAAATCGACGGGGTTGCCTTCGGCGTCTATCCAGCGGCATGCGATGTCACCGACGGCTCCTTGGCGTTCCAAGAAATCCTTTTCTGTCGGATTTACATAACCAAGTCGCAGCATTGTTGCCTGCTCGCTAAGCGAACCTGCGCTGAACACCACTAAAGAAGCACGTCTTGCCATATCTAAAGCCTCAGCCAGACCGGTATCGCTGGTAAGCCCAGCGGCCGTCTCTGCGTTGCGTACGTAAACGGGCGCATAAAGGGCGCGGGCCGGTGCGCCAAAAAATTGACCCACGAGTTCTGCAACCTCAAAGGGGTTGGTCCCTCGGTCAGCGTTGTGAAGTCCACCGATAAGGGCAACTGTCTTCATTCCAGGGACTGAGGCTTCGCCATGGAGCGAATCTGCCATAGCGCGCAGAGTGCGCCCCCAGCTGATAGCCATAATTGAGTTTTTACGCGCCATTTCCTGCAGCGTTCCTGCTGCAACTTGTCCAAGCCAGCGCCTCTGGGTCTCGCCGTCTTCAGCTTCAGGGACGATCCGTACAGTTTTTAGGCCATACTTCTGTTCCAAATTCCGCTCGAGCTCGAAGCCTTCGCTGGAGACGCCCAATGAGATTGTAACAAGGCCACTGTCCTTTGCGCGTTGCAGAAGGCGAATCACGGTGCTGCGACTCACGCCGAGTTTGTCCGCCACCTGACTCTGGGTGAGTTCCTCGATGTAATAGAGCCATGCTGCTCGAGCCATGTCGCTAGACTTCTTTTCTAGGTCCATAATCTTAGTGCCTCCTTTCATAGTTGATTGATTTATTCATGTATGTCGCATTTTGCTTCATGCGTCCAGCTTTCTATGCCGTAACTGTGGATAAGCTTTTTGGAGAAATCGTGTGATCCGTTGGTATTCTGAGAGTAAGATCGAGATATAACTTAAATAAAACAATTATTTAGATATTTCAAACAGCGGGGAAATAGAAGGGACTTGTCAGAACAAAAAATAGACAGTACAAAAGTGCAGAACATGAACAATTGGTGCATAGAGATGAAAGCCGGAAGAAACCTCGATAAAGATACCTTGTTGGAAATGCAGCGTCGCATGTTGCGGATACGGCTCTTCGACGAGCGAGCTTCGAAAATGGTCAAGCGCGGATATATCCCTGGTACGGTTCATACGAGCATCGGTCAGGAAGCGCAGGTTGTTGGGGCATGCATGGCGCTTGGTAAGGGTGACCACATGACCGGTAACCACCGCAGTCATGGTCACCCAATCGGAATGGGATCGCCTCTTGGTCCGTTGATGGCTGAGCTAGTTGGCAAGGCTACCGGGGTTTGTCAGGGTAAGGGCGGATCACTTCACCTCGCCGATTATTCCGTGGGTAGCTTGGGTGAATCCGGTATTACCGGCTCTGCAATTCCTATCGCCGTTGGCGCTGCGCTTTCGGCGCAGGTCCTGGGGGAAAACCGAGTTGCCATTTGTTTCTTTGGCGACGGTACAGCAAACCAAGGCGTTCTCTATGAATCGATGAACCTGGCGTCAGCCTATAAACTGCCTGTTATCTTCCTTTGCGAAAACAACTTTTACGCATTGTCGACACCATCCCACACGGTGACCGGCGGACGCATTGTTGATCGTGCTGCGGGCTTCGGGATGCCCGGTGTTTTAGTTGAGAACGGTCAGGATGTGATGGATGTATATGATGCAGTTGCAGACGCTGCTGATCGCGCACGCCGTGGAGACGGTCCAACACTTATCGAAGTTATGACCTACCGCTTCCGCGAGCATTCAGAAGGGCTTCGCATCAACGTCGACTATCGCGACTCGGAGGAAAAGGCGCTTTGGACATCGCGCGATCCCATCGTGATGTTCCGCGAAGAACTGATTGCTGAGGGTATTTCAAACTCTGACGAAATGGACGCAATCGAAGCCGAGATCGAGCAGGAGGTCGAGGACTGTGCGACTTTCGCTCTGGAAAGTCCAGACCCAGATCCTTCGATCGCTTTCCAGCATCTCTACACTGACGAATACGAACTGGAGGGTGCGCTGTGAGCGTTATGACCTACATCGGCGCGATTGGCGCCGCGCAACAAGAAGCAATGAGTGCAGACGAGCGTGTCATCATCATCGGAGAGGACGTCGAAGCTAACGTCTATGGCACGACCGGTGGCGGCAAGCAGCGCGCAGAGCAAGGCGACTTTGTTCAGCAGTTTGGCAAAAATCGCATTCGCAATACACCGATCTCGGAAGAGGCGATTGTCGGTACTGCAATTGGCGCAGCTATGACTGGCCTGCGTCCGATAGTTGATCTGAGCTACTCGTCCTTCCTTTACATGGCGATGGACCAGTTTGTGAACCAAGCGGCGAAGAACCGTTATATGTTCGGTGGTCAAAGCTCGATCCCGGTCGTTTTCCGCTCGGCCATGTTCTACGGACTAAATACCGGAGCCCATCACTCGGATCGTCCGTATCCGATGTTCATGAACGTTCCAGGGCTCAAAATTATGGCACCGTCATCCGCGTCCGATGCCAAAGGTTTGCTTCGAAGCGCTATCGCCAGTGACGACCCGGTTCTGACTTTCGAGGCTGTTCCTCTTTGGGGGCAGAAAGAGGAAGTTGACGACAACGAGTATTTTATTCCCTTCGGCGTCGCTCGTACGCGTCGTGAAGGTAAAGACGTAACGGTTGTCGGCATATCTGGATCGCTTCCATTGGCTTTAAAAGCTGCGGAGCAATTGGCAGAGCAAGACATCGACGCAGAAGTTATTGATCCGAGAACCTTGGTTCCTCTGGACACGAAAACCATTCTCGAATCCGTGAAGAGAACGGGTCGCTTGGTCATCGCTGAACCAGCGCATCGCACCTGCGGCGCGGCTGCAGAAATCGCAGCGGTCGTTGCCGAGAAAGCTCAACCCTATTTGAAGGCGCCGATTATCCGCTTGACGGCTTTAGACATGCAGATCCCCTTCAGCCCTTCACTTGAGAAACTCATGTATCCGACGACCGAGACGATTGCCGATGCGATCAAAAAGGTCTGCGGACGAACTGCACTCTGATTATCGAACAGGAGACAAGAACGATGAAAGTCGAAGTATTGCTGCCCCAGTGGGGTATGGGAATGAGCGAAGGAACCGTGACTTCTTGGTTGAAGGCGATTGGGGATCGCGTCGAGGAAGACGAGCCTTTGGCGGAAATCGAAGCCGAAAAAGCGACACAGGAACTTGAGTCTCCGGCGTCAGGTATTCTCAGCGAAATTCTGGTTCAGGAAGGTGAGGACGCGCAGGTACGCACGATCCTTGCGTACATTGAAACCGACGACTGATACGAACCCTCCCCGTAGTCCTGGGGTCAAAACCTCCCGTCTAGACCCTAGGACAACACTTTAATTTTCCCTCAACTTAAATCGGAATGACCATGATGCAGGATCGAAATATAAGCCGTTCCCCAAGCAAGAAAGCGCAAGCTGAATTGCGGGCTGAAGGCGTGTTTGACCTGATTGTCATCGGGGCAGGGATCAACGGTCTTGGCATAGCGCGTGATGCCGCTGCACGTGGTCTTCGCGTTGCTGTCGTTGAGAAAGAAGATATTGGAAGTGGTTGCTCAAGCTGGTCTGGCAGACTTATCCATGGTGGCCTACGTTATCTCGAACAGGGTGACGTAGCTTTGGTCCGAGAGTCGTTGAGAGAACGCGAGCTCCTGTTCCGTCTGGCACCTCACTTAGTCAAACCCGTTCCTCTTATGATGCCGGTTTATAAACACAGCCGTCGTCCAAAGTGGATGATCCGAGCCGCAATGATTGCCTATGACATTTTGTCCTTCGACAAGAGTACGGTCTGGCATCGTACTCTGTCACGTAAAGACACTCTGAAGCGGTTTCCGAAAATGTCAGATGACGGCCTGCAGGGGTCGGCTGTTTTCATGGATGGCCAGGTCGTTTGGACCGAACGTCTTTGCGCCGAAGTGACACTGGCGGCCCACGGTGAAGGGGCCGAAATTTACACCCACTCCAAGGTGGACGGTTTCATCGAGGAAGGCGGTCGGATCGCCGGTGTAATGTTTACGGATGAACTTGATGAAACGCGTCACGCGCTCCGAGCAAGTTTGGTCGTAAATGCATCGGGTCCGTGGGTTGATTATGTTTTAGGTGACCGTCGGCCGGATGAACGCCGCCATATTGGTGGCGCAAAAGGAAGTCACTTGATTGTGGCACCGTTCCTCGGTGCACCCTCAGATGTCGTTTATTATGAATCCCGTGCCGACGGCCGACTGGTGCTGATCATCCCTTGGGGTGATTACATCATGATTGGTACCACGGATAAGAAGTTCGACGAAGACCCGGATCTTGCGCGAGCTGATCAATCAGAGATGGATTATCTTCTTGGTGAGGTAAATCAGCTTATTCCGACTGCAAACCTGTCACCTTCCGACGTGCTATACACATACAGTGGGGTTCGGCCCTTGCCATATGTGCCGGATACCGGCGAGTGGAACGTACCACGCAGTCATGTAATTTTTGATCACGCTCCAGCTCGCTCCGGATTGCTTTCGATCATTGGTGGGAAGCTTTCTACTTATCGCAGCTTAGCCGAAGATGCAGTGGATGAGATATTCAAGCAACTGGGGAAGAAAACGCCTGCCTGCACGACCAGAAAGATCAAGTTTCCTGGTGCGCGTGTGGCGGACTTCGAGAGCTACAAAACCGAGCTTTCCAAAACATTCGGTGTTGCTTCATCACTTTCTGAACGACTTGTCAGTATTTACGGAGCGCGAGCGGGAGACATTCTTGCGTTGGGAAACTCTCAGCCGGAACTGATGAATGTCCTCGATCCCGAGAGCGGAGCAATTGCAGCAGAACTAGTCTTTACTTTCGAGAACGAATTCTGCCGCACTCTGACAGACGCCCTGATCCGCCGGGTTATGGTGGGCTTGAACGGCAGTTGTGGACGCGAAGTTTTGGACGAGGCCGCTGACATCCTAGCCGGGCGAGCAGGATGGTCTGAGGCGCGCAAGCAGGCCGAAAAAGAAGACTATTTGCAATATATCAAACGTTTCGATGTTCCCGGGGTTGTAAGGCAATCGACCGATCAAACATCGAAATCACAACTAGAAGATGCCGACAGTTCGGCTCTGATCAACTCTCAATTGGAGAAAATCTAATGACCCAATCAGACCCCCGTGAAATGATCGAAAACGCCCGTCGCGGTGGCTACGCTGTTGGTGCGTACAATATGCACAACGAAGAAACGACCGAAGCTTTGGTTTGGGCGGCCGAACGCGCTGACTCTCCGATCTTTCTTCAGGTTGGCCGCGCGATCATTCCGCATGTTGGTGTAAGGCGTGCTTACGAGATGACCAAGCGCATCGCCGAGAAATCGGGAGCGGAATATGCTATCCACCTTGATCACGGATCATGGGACGAGGCGCTTGAGGCGATCAAGCTGGGCTTCACGTCGATCATGTATGACGGCGCGCATCTGCCATTTGAAGAAAACATCGAGACCACTCGCAAAGTCGTTGAGATCGCGCATGCTTACGGCATTCCGGTGGAAGCTGAGCTGGGCAAAATTCCGGACGTCGGTGAACAGGTCAACTGGGAAGACTATTATACAGATGTTGAAGAAGCTCGCCGTTTCGTTGCCGAAACAGGTATCGACTATCTGGCGATTTCGGTCGGCATTGTTCACGGCGTAGTTCCCGGGCTTCCTCAGGAACCGATCAACATCCAGCGCATTCGTGAGATCAAAGCTGCAACAGGTATTCCTCTGGTTCTGCACGGAGCTTCTGGACTGACCCAGCAGGAAGTTAGCGACGCGATTGCCGCCGGTGTTCACAAGTTCAATGCCGATACCGATTTGCGCCACGCATTCCGCGCCGGTTTTGAGGCGGTCTGGGCAACCGGAGATC
>CAYXEM010000029.1:0-8879 GCA_964464045.1 uncultured Microbacteriaceae bacterium
TGCGAAGTGAGAGGAAATTCATCAAGCTGCGGGCATTCATCGTCACGTACATGCTCGAATACAGCGTCACGGGCAACACCGCACGAGCAACTTCACGAGCCACTCCCGCGTCCAACATCCTCTGGTAGGACTCGTAAGCCTGAGTGCAGGATGCCTTGATCTCCGACACGGTGAGATCGTGCTGCTCTTTCGAACCGTCTTCAAAGTCATACGCGCCTGGTTTGCCTACTTGAACGAGCTTTCGCTCGGGACCTGGCACATAAAAGACGGGGCGCAGTTCGCGGTAGCGGCCCGATTCTTCGTTGTAGCTTGCGATGCGGTGGCGCATGAATTCACGGAATACAAAGATGGGGGCTTGGACATAAAACGTCATCGAGTTGTGCTCGAAGGGTGAGCCGTGACGATCACGCATCAAGTAGTTGATCAGGCCACGGTCGCGCTCGGTCGCGTCCGCTCCTGAGCTGGCATCTTCCAATGTCTGCTCGCCCTGAGTCGAAACACGTGCCGCGAAAATCACGTCGGCGTCTGACGCTGAATGACGCACCAACTCAACGGTTACGTCTGAACGGAAGGAGATTTCTTTGGCCTCGTCACTCACGAGACCCAGCGTAGTGCGACGAGCCCGTCACATTACGTCACACACCGGTGAGGTTCCAGATTTTCGACCTAACCTGGTCGGCGATGTCAGAACAACTTGTCGTAATCGTCTCGCTGCTGGGTGTCGCGAGTGTTGCTGGCGTGTGGTGGAAGCGCCAACAAGGCAGAGTCACTCACACTGAAGCTGACATTTCACCACGTTTGCTCGCAGCAGGTCACTGGCTCACCCTGGTGCAGGTTTCGTCCCCGCTGTGTTCCTATTGCGGGGCGATGCGGGGCATTCTTTCCCAGGCGGCCACTCGCCACGAAGGCGTTGCCCACGTGGAATACGACATCTCTGAGATTCCAGACGTCGTGGACAAGTTTCACGTGCGCCAAACACCCACCACCTTCTTGGTTGAAGCAGACGGCCGTGTCGCCCACCTGATTGGTGGCGCGACAAACCCTCGAGCCATTGATGACTTAATCGAAGTCACCCGAATCGACGTTGAGCAGAGAGCAGACGAATATGAAATCTAAGCCGATTGATCCACGTGGTCCACGCTTTGGCGCGAGCATCACCAGCGTCGCATTGCTGGTTGTGATCTGGCTGGCGCTTCCAGGCGCGTCATCACCTCACATTGATGCCGCCTGGTGGACACTCGTCGCGATAACCGCACTGTTTGCCTGGGGAGCAATTTTGGGCCCCGCACGCCACCCCTACGGCTGGCTGTTTAAGGTCGCAGTGCGGCCCTTCTTGAGTGCTCCAGAGTTCCTGGAAGAACAAGCCCCTCCTCGTTTTGCCCAGGCAGTCGGGCTTTTTGTTTCAGCAATCGGAGTGGTGTTGCACCTGGTCGCTATCCCCTATGCACTAGTCGCGGCCGCAGCGGCGGCCTTTATCGCCGCGTTTTTAAACGCTGCATTCGGGTTGTGCTTGGGCTGCGAGATTTATGCAGCACTTCCCAAACGCCAACGGGCCTAAGTTGCGGCGTGGGAGTTGGCCGAGAATGTGCCCCTCACCCAGCAATTAGTGGTTCGATAGTTCCACCCCAGCGCGACTGGGAAAGGGTGTGGAGCAACCGTGGCACATAGCGAAGGAATCCGCCAAGAGGGCCTCTCGGTCGTCATCGCAGGCGCGAGCGGCCTCATCGGCACCCAGCTGGCCGCGGAGCTGGCTAAGAAAGGCCACTCCGTCTATCGACTCGTGCGCACGACACCGCGAGATGCCACCGAGTACCAATGGAACCCCAGTGACGGCTCGATCCAATCTGGGGTGTTAGACCACATTGATGTGGTGGTGAACCTGTCGGGGGCCTCGATTGGCAAAATCCCCTGGACGAAAAAGTACAAAGACCTCATCCTCCAATCTCGGCTCAGTGCCACCCGGACACTCGTGCGCGCGATTACCGAAGCGCAAAATCCTCCTTCCGCCCTGGTCCAAGCCAGCGCAGTGGGCTTTTACGGCGACCGTGGCGACGAAGAGCTCACCGAAGACTCCAGCCGTGGCGATGGCTTTCTCGCCGATGTGTGTATCGCCTGGGAGAGCGAAACGTCATCCCTGCCAGAATCCGTTCGCGTCGCTATTGCCCGAACCGGGCTGGTAATTGCCCGTGGAGGTGCGATGGCCCCGCTGCGGCTCCAGACCATGCTCGGAGCAGCAGGACCGGTGGGATCTGGCACGCAATGGTGGCCGTGGATTAGCCTCCATGACGAGGTTCGCGCACTTGTCTACATGGTGGAAAACCCATTGATGAAGGGTGCCTATAACCTCACCGCACCCACACCCGCGCCATCGCGGGAGGTGACTAGGGAGCTCGCTCGTCAAATGGGTAGACCTCACTGGTTAGGCCTTCCCACTCTCGCGATTAACGCCCTGATGGGTGAAGCAGGGCGAGAGCTGTTGCTCTCGAGTCAAAAGGTTCAGCCCACCAGACTGGAACAGGCTGGCTTCCACTTTGAGGACACCACCATCGATCAGGCAATCGCGAGAACTATTTAGAGGCGCGAAGTCGTAGAGCTTTCCGCATCGCCCACCGAGCCCTCGAACGATCACCCGCTGCGTCATACGCCACGCCAAGGCGACACCATGCCACCCAGGAATCAGGTGAGCCCTCAACGTCAGCTTTGAACTGATCAAATTGGCCAAGTGCCTGATCTTTATCCGGCCTGCCAGAGGCTAGGGCCTGAAACTGATTGGGAAACTGCCCAGCATCAAGTAGCTCGTGGCGCATTCGATCCACGCCTACCCCGAAGCGCCACTCGGCAAACAGCCCCCACGCCCCCACAAGGGGAATGACAAGAAGGGCATAGCCCATGGCATTGACAATCCAGTTGTCGTCTCGCACCAGAATGCTCGCGTAGACCAGGGCGAAGCCTAGATACACAACCAGCAGCAGCGACATCACCACCGCACCGGCGAGGTATCGACTCAAGAAGCGTCCCCGTCGAAGTCCAAGGCGTTGTGAAGTCCGACCACGAGGCCCGTTTGCTCCCGAAGGGACGTGAGCGCCAGCTGAATTCCAAAGCGGTACGCATCAGATGACTGGGTGTCGTGGGTGATCGTGAGTGTTTCTGCTACTCCCCCAAAAATCACTTCCTGCTTGGCCACAACGCCAGGGAGCCGAAGCGAATGCACGGGAATCCCGGCGATTTCTTCGCCACGAGCTGTCTGGTTGGTGTGGGGGGAGACCACACCGCCTCGAGACGAACACACTTGTGCAATGTGCTCCGCGGTGGAACGGGCTGTTCCCGAGGGCGAATCAATCTTGTGCTGGTGGTGGGTTTCCACAATCTCCACCGAGTCGAAGAATCGTGCGGCTACCTTCGCAAGGGCGACCCCGACCACCGAACCCACAGAGAAGTTTGGCACCACCATCACGGCAGCACCTGGTGTGGCAGCGAGGTTCTTGTCCAGCACGGCGAGTCGATCGGCCGACCAACCAGACGTACCCACCAACACCTTCGCTCCTGCGGCAACTGCCGCGTTCACGATGCCTTCCGAAGCAGCCGGTGTGCTGACATCCACCACGATGTCGGCGCCCTGAAGTTCGGCCAAGTCTGATTGCGAGCCAAGGGATGCGTGCAGGACAAAGTCCGGCATCTGATTAATCACATCAACGACGACACTGCCCAGTCGTCCCGATGCGCCAACGACAGCGACCGAGGTACTCACTCGAGGAAGCCTAGTAGAGCAATTAGCTCAGCGACAGGAAGAGCTTCTCCAGGTCCTCGACGTTGGGCTTGCCCTCAACCTGCGAGCCATCATCGGCAACGCAGTCGCGCATCGCCGTGGCGATGATGGCAAAACCGGCCTTGTCCAGTGCGCTGCTGACCGCGGAGAGCTGGGTCACCACGTCTCGACAGTCGCGACCAGACTCCACCATGGTGATCACAGCACCGAGTTGGCCTTGAGCGCGGCGAAGACGGTTAATGATCTTCTTGTCATTGGCACTGACCTCGTCAGTAACTAGTTCACTCATCGGGTTGCCTCCTGCTTCTGATGTTCGGTGGCTTGGCGACCAAGCTGCCAGGTCAAATATCCCCCATCGAGATTCTTCACCTCGATGCCCTCCTGGGCGAGGATGCTCGCTGCGGTGTGGCCTCGCTGACCGACACGGCAGGTCACGATGACCTTCTTGCCGCGCAGTTCGTCGAGCTGCTCGCGCAGGGTGTCCAGCTCGAACAGAGCAGAACCTGGAATTGCTCCTCGGGAGTTTTCAAATTTGGTGCGCACATCCGCGAGAATCCAGCCCTCAGCAAGGTACTGGTCTACCTCGTGCCACTGAACGGTTTCTTCTCCGTGGACGCGGTTGTCGTTGATGTAGCCCAGCATGTTGACGGGGTCCTTAGCCGAGCCAAACTGTGGCGCGTAGGCGAGCTCTAGGTCAATCAGCTCGGTCGCAGTCATGCCGTTTTGCATGGCGGTGGCCAACACGTCGATTCGCTTGTCGACTCCCTGATCGCCGACGACCTGTGCTCCGAGGATCAAGTCGGTGTCGGGGTCAACAATGAGCTTCATCGCCATTTGGGCGCCATCAGGGTAGTACCCGGCGTGGTCGATGGGGTGAGAGTGAATAATTCGCATCTTCTGACCCTGCTCACGTAACACGCGCTCGGTGAAGCCCGTTGCTGCTCCGGCGAGACCAAAGAACCCAACGATTGACGTGCCGTAGGCCGGCTGGTTTCGGACGGGAAGACCCATGATCGAGTCGGCGGCGTAGCGACCGTGGCGGTTTGCCAAGCCCGCAAGAGGCACCAAGCTGGTGCCGTTGGGGCGCTTCTTCTCTGCAGCGTCACCTACTGCCCAAATGTAGGGGTCAGAGGTGCGCTGCTCGTCATCGACGGCGATGCCGCGTCCTGGGCCAATTTCTAAGCCGGCCTGCTGGGCCAGCTCTGTGTTGGGGCGAGCGCCAACTGCCATCACGACCATGTCGGCCTCAATAGTTTCTCCGCTTGCGAGGGTCACACCCTGGTCGGTAATTTCTTCGACCTTCTGGGAGAGCATGACGTCGACGTCGTTGACGCGGGCGCGCTCAACCAATAGCCACGACATCTCTTGATCCATGGTGGCCATTAGCTGGGGCAGTGCCTCAACGATGGTGACCTTGAGGCCCTTGTGGGCGAGGTTTTCTGCGACCTCGAGCCCAATGAAGCCACCTCCGACCACGATGGCACTCTTTGAGGTGTTGGCCTTTTCGATCATGGTGTCCATGTCATCGAGGTTCCACAACACATATGACTTCTCCACACCAGGAAGGGGTGGCTTGACCGGGGTTGATCCGGGGCTGAGCACCAGTGCGTCGTAGCTGACGGTTCGCTCATTGCCGGTTTCGACCTCACGCACAGTCACACTCTTGTTGTCGCGATCAATTGCGGTGACTTCGGTGCGCACGAAGACATCGATGTTGAAGCGGTTTTTCAAGGCACCTGGCGTCTGGAGCACCAGGGCGGAGCGGTGTTCGATTACTCCGCCTACGTGGTACGGAAGACCACAGTTGGCAAACGACACTTCGCCACCGCGTTCAAATACTGTGATGGTGGCTGATTCGTTGAGGCGACGAAGGCGAGTTGCCGCGCTCATTCCGCCAGCGACACCTCCAATCACCACGATGTTTTGGGGAATATCTGTAGTCGTTGTCGTCGAAGTCATGCTCACACTATATACCCAGGGGGGTATTGTCCGTGCACCCAGCTAGTCCGTGTCAGCCTTGTACACGTGACGACCCACTCTCCCATGCGCCGGCTCATTAATTCGGTATTTGGAGGGCTTCGCAGGGACCTCCTCCACAGCCTCGCGGGCTCTCCCGATGGTGAAGCCACGTGGGTTCCCCAGATGAGCGAAGGAAATGACGAAGGCTACTTCGGGGAAGACAGTGCTGTGTGGGCAGTCAACGGATCAAACCCCACACTTGTCGGCGGAATTCGAGCACTGCTCATGCAAGCGCTCCACCCCGGCGCGATGGCAGGAGTCGCCGAACACTCCCGCTACCACGAAGACCCGCTGGGGCGACTGTCTGGAACGGTGCGCTGGGTGGTGATTACGACCTTTGGTGCAAAGGACATCGTGGCCAAAGAAGTATCCCGGGTTGGTCGAATGCACAAAAAGGTCAAGGGCGAGTACTCCCCCGCACTCGAGGGCCCCTCAATTCCCTACAGCGCAGAACACGCAGACCTCGCTGCCTGGGTGCACTTGGTCTTCACTGAGTCGTTCCTCTCAGCCCACCAGCAATTAGGTGGAGCAATTCCCGGCAATCAGAACGAGTCTGGTGCTGATCGATACGTGCGGGAGTGGGCGCAGGCAGGTGAGCTCATGGGTGTCTCGTCTCCCCCAACGAGCGAGCGGGAGCTGCGCGATGCTATCGCCACGTACCACCCGGTTTTGAGGCGTGACGAGCGGGTGGACCAAGCCGTGAAATTCATCATTAACCCGCCGCTGCCGAAATCGATGAGGCCTGGCTACGCCATTCTCGCCGCCGGCGCGATTGCCAGTCTCGAGCCGTATTACCGCGACCTGCTGGGCCTTAAGCGCCCGTGGTGGCCCGCGCTCACGGCATCCAAGATCACCGTGAACATCATCGGATTCATTTTGGGTCCGGAATCACCCAGCATGCGTCGCGCCCGCGAGCGCATCCACCGAGTGCGCAGCAGTTACTGAAGACCCAGAATGTCGACGACGAAGAAGATCGTGTCGTCTGCACCAATGCGACCATCTCCTGTTCCGCCGCTTGGGCCATAGCCCAGGGCAGGAGGAATGATGATGAACACTCGCGAACCAACGGTTTGACCCACCAGGCCGTCACGGAATCCCGCAATTACGCCAGAGGTCGGGAACGATGCGGGCTCGCCGCGATCAAAGCTTGAGTCGAATACTTCTCCGGTGTTCCAGTTGACGCCGTGGTAGTGAACGATGACGTTCGCGCCGTCGTAGACCATGGCACCGTCACCCTTGATCACCGCGGCAAGGGCGTAGTCAGTGGGCACTTCGCCATCGGGAATGGTGACAACCGGCTGGCCGGTTGCAAGCCATTCGACAGTGGGGAAACCAGCAGGAGCATCAAGCTGCTCACCCTCAAGCTTTTCTAGTGCGGGCTCGGGGGGAGGCTGGATTCCCAAAATGTCGGCGACAAACACCACAGGGGTGCCCGCTTCTAACCCGTACTCGGGTGCACCCTCTGCGCCGAATGCTTCCTCAGCGGGAATCACGGCGGCAACACGAGAGCCCACGCTTGAGCACAGCAGCGAGTACACCACACCGGTGAGGTAGGGGAACGAGGTGTCTGCAGGGATGACATCGGGAGAGGTTCCGTCGTAGCCAATGTGGCCGATCTCGCTGCCGGTGTCGCCATTGAAGTAGGCGTATGCGACCTGAACCCGGTCGAGTTCTTGGACAACGTCACCGGCGCCCTCAACGATGACGAGCTTTTCGGTGTGAGCTACGCTCAACGGACCCTCGAAGCTCACCTGGGGTGAGGCGTTGAGGTCGTCGCTGACAGTGAGGGTTTCCACCACCGCGCCACTTTGTGCGCAACCGTCAACCAGGGCTGGGCCAGACTCCGCACTGGCTTCGGTGGACGCGGCGGTGTCTGGGGTTGCCTGACAACCAGTAAGCAAGAGAGCTGCTGCGCTAGTTAGCGCAATCACGCGAGATAGAGACACCGAACATCCTTTGATGGGAAACAAAGCCGTCGGCTATCTTCCCACCTCAGACCTGTGTGTCACGTGTGGAACCGCCGAGCACTTCTGGCTCCACCACAACCTCGCAGGAGACCGAACGGGCGATAAAACACAGCTTTTCTGCCTCGTGGTGTGCGGCAATGACAACGTCTGTGTCGACGGACGCCCCCACGGTTGTCCGTGGCCTGAGCACCACCTGGGTGATCTGTCCACCCTCTGGACCGATATCCAGCACTGCCTCAGCTGACAGCTCGAGCGACTCAACCTCCCAGCCGTCTCGATTAGCCACGTAGACCAGCGAGAGGAAATGACATTGGGCAAGTGCTGCCGCAAAGAGCTCTTCGGGGTTCCACTTTGTATTGTCGCCGTGGAATGCCGGCGCAGCGGAGCCGATGAGGTGAGGTTTTCCCTCGACTTCGAGAGTGTGATCGCGCTGGGCTTGTCTCGGCTTTTCGGCCCGATGTGCCTCATCGACACCAGATTTCAGGACGACCTGAAAATGATGAGTCGTGACCACCTCACACCTCCTTACTCACCGTGCAGGCTAGCGGGTTGGACAAATGTCCAGGGAATACACTGGTGCCACTATGACAGACGCATATTCACCCCAGTCTCACACCGTGGTTAGCCAAGAGCGCAAGATCGTGACCGATCTTCCTGGCCCCAACTCGGTCGAGCTGCACAATCGCCGCGCCACGGTGATTTCAGAGGGCGTGAGCGAGCTCTTCCCCATCTATGTCGACTACGCCCACGACGCCGTCTTGGTGGACGTGGACGGCAACCACTTCATCGACTTCACCGGAGGTATTGGTGTCACCACCGCCGGTCACACCAACGACGCAGTTGTTGATGCTGTGCGCGAGCAGGTGGGCAAAGTCACCCACACCCTCTTTGGTCTCGTGGGCTACGAGCCCTACATTCGCGCCGCAGAGCTACTCGCGGAGCACACTCCAGGCTCCTTCGCCAAAAAGAGCATGTTCATTAACTCCGGCGCTGAAGCCGTCGAAAACGCGGTGAAGATTGCCCGCAAGTACACCGGCCGCACCGAAGTGGCGGTATTGCACCACGGATACCACGGCCGCACCAACTTGACCGCGTCAATGAACTACAACATGCACCCCTACGGCACG
>CAYXEM010000030.1:0-8291 GCA_964464045.1 uncultured Microbacteriaceae bacterium
TTCTTCAACGACGGAGACCTCATCGAGGGAACTGTTGTAAAAATCGACCGCGACGAGGTTCTCCTCGACGTCGGATACAAGACTGAGGGCGTAATTCCCTCTCGCGAGCTTTCCATCAAGCACGACATCGACCCCAATGAGGTCGTCAGTGTTGGTGACCCTGTAGAGGCACTCGTCCTCCAGAAGGAAGACAAAGAAGGCCGTCTCATCCTCTCCAAGAAGCGTGCACAGTACGAGCGCGCTTGGGGCGACGTTGAGAAGATCAAGGAAGCTGACGGCCTTGTCACTGGTTCCGTCATCGAGGTTGTCAAGGGTGGTTTGATTGTTGACATCGGACTTCGCGGCTTCCTTCCCGCATCGTTGATCGAGCTTCGCCGCGTTCGCGACCTCACCCCTTACCTGGGTCAGGAGATTGAAGCGAAGATTCTTGAACTCGACAAAAACCGCAACAACGTGGTGCTCTCTCGCCGCGCTCTCCTTGAGCAGAGCCAGAGCGAAACCCGCAGCAGCTTCTTGAACAACCTCGAGAAGGGTCAAATCCGCAAGGGTGTTGTTTCCTCAATCGTGAATTTCGGTGCATTCGTTGACCTTGGCGGTGTGGACGGCCTCGTTCACGTGTCCGAGCTCAGCTGGAAGCACATTGAGCATGCCAGCGAGGTAGTCGAGGTCGGCCAGGAAGTAACCGTTGAGGTACTCGAGGTTGACATGGACCGTGAGCGCGTTTCACTCTCGCTCAAGGCCACTCAGGAAGACCCATGGCAGGCATTTGCTCGCACCCACGCGATCGGTCAGATTGCACCGGGTAACGTCACCAAGCTCGTACCTTTCGGTGCGTTCGTACGCGTGGCAGATGGCATCGAAGGCCTGGTTCACATCTCCGAGTTGTCGGACAAGCACATCGACCTTGCCGAGCAGGTCGTCTCCGCATCGCAGCAGGTCTTTGTCAAGATCATTGACATCGACCTCGAGCGTCGCCGCATTTCGCTCTCGCTCAAGCAGGCCAATGAGGGTGTTGACCCCAACGGCACTGACTTTGACCCTGCACTCTATGGAATGCACGGTGAGTACGACGAGGCTGGCAACTACGTGTACCCAGAAGGCTTCAACTCCGAGACGGGTGAATGGCTTGAAGGTTTCGACGAGCAGCGTGCCGAGTGGGAGCGTAACTACGCAGCCGCTCAGACCCGCTGGGAAGCACACAAGAAGCAGGTTGCAGACATGGCCGCACTGGTCATCGAGCCTGTTGAAGGTGCTGAGTCCCACGACGACTCCATGGCCTCGGTCAACACCGAGCCCGAGAGCGCCGGAACACTCGCTGATGATGAGTCGCTCGCGGCACTTCGCGAGAAGCTCCAGGGTTCCACCGAAGAGTAATTAACCCCTAGAGGGGATACACCAGTGACGGTTGTCGCATTGACCGGCGGGATTGCTGCCGGCAAGACAACCGTCACTGATGTCTTTCGGGCAAAAGGCATCACGGTGATTGACGCCGATCTGATTGCCCGTGAGGCAGTCGCGCCTGGTACCCCCGCCCTCACAGAGGTGGTTAAGCGGTTTGGCGCTGAGGTTCTTCACCAAGACGGGAGCCTCGACAGGCAAGCACTCGCCGAAGTGGTGTTTGGGGACGATCAAGCTCGCGCAGACCTCAATGCGATCGTGCATCCCGAGGTATGGCGTCTCTCACGCGAACAATTTGCCACCCATGAGACTCAACACCCCTCAGTTCCCCTCGTGTATGCAGTTCCTCTGCTGGCAGAGAGTGGACGCACCGAGGAATTTGACGCGGTTATTGTGATTGACGCACCCGCATCGCAGCGCGTTTCGCGGCTCGTCGAGTATCGAAACATGGGCGAGGACGAGGCCCGGTCACGAGTCAGTGCACAGGTGAGCGACGAAGTGCGTCGCAAGATCGCCGATGTTGTGCTTGATTCTTCGGTGAGCCCCGAAGAGACCGCGAAATCAGCGGCCGACCTCGCTGACGCGTTAGTCGCCGCCTGGCCAAACGAGTTGAACTCGCTTCCCACTCGGTTCTAACCATCGCCCACTAGCGTGGAAGGGTGGAACCCACTCGATCCGTCACCCCTTTTCAGGTCGTCAGTGACTATCAGCCCAGCGGGGACCAGCCACGAGCGCTCGATCAGCTCGAAGCGAAGATTAGGGCGGGAGAGACTGATGTCGCCCTTCTGGGTGCCACAGGAACCGGAAAGACGGCGACTACGGCCTGGTTGATCGAGAGGCTTCAGAGGCCCACCCTGGTGATGGCACACAACAAGACACTTGCCGCCCAGTTCGCCAATGAACTTCGTGAGTTATTTCCTCACAACGCAGTTGAATACTTTGTTTCCTACTACGACTATTACCAACCCGAGGCATATGTCCCTCAAACAGACACCTTCATTGAGAAGGACTCATCCATCAACGCTGAAGTCGAACGCCTTCGCCACTCGACTACCAACGCACTTCTGTCGAGACGCGATGTCATCGTCGTGTCTACCGTCTCGTGCATTTACGGTCTGGGAGCAGCCGAGGAGTACTTAGAGGCGATGTTGGCGCTCCAGGTCGGTCAGCGGATCCGACGGGAGGACCTGGCTCGAGCATTCGTGGGCATGCAGTACCAACGAAACGATGTCGCATTCTTGCGCGGAACATTCCGAGTGCGAGGCGACACCGTCGAAATCATCCCGGTGTATGAGGAATATGCGATTCGCATCGAGCTCTTTGGGGATGAAATCGAGTCGCTCACCCAACTGCACCCGCTCACGGGGGAGGTCTTGAACGACCTAGATAGCGTCTCCGTGTTTCCAGCCACCCACTACGCAGCCAGCACCGACACGATGAAACGCGCCGTGGTCGATATCAAGGCCGAGCTTGAAGAGCGCGTTGCGTGGTTCGAAAAGCAAGGGAAGCTTCTTGAAGCCCAGCGCATTCGCATGCGCACAACCTATGACCTCGAAATGATGGAGCAGATTGGGTTCTGCAGCGGCATCGAGAACTATTCCCGCCATATCGACGGTCGAAAGGAAGGGGAGCCTCCGCACTGTCTCTTGGACTATTTCCCCGAAGACTTCCTCACCGTCATTGATGAGTCTCACGTCACCGTCCCTCAAATCGGCGGAATGTTTGAAGGCGACGCCTCAAGAAAGCGAACACTTGTCGAGCACGGTTTCCGACTTCCCAGCGCCATGGACAACCGTCCTCTGCGCTTCGACGAGTTCCTCGAGCGCACAGGACAGCGGATGTACCTCTCGGCCACGCCTGGCACATACGAGAAGGAACACTGCGACGAAATGGTTGAGCAAATCATTCGGCCGACTGGTCTCGTGGACCCTCAGGTCATCGTGAAGCCTGCCGCCGGGCAAATTGACGATTTGCTCGAGCAAGTGCGCATTCGCACGAAGAAGAACGAACGAGTCCTCGTCACCACCTTGACAAAGAAGATGGCCGAGGATTTGACCGACTATCTCGATGAAGCAGGAGTAAAGGTCCGTTACCTCCACTCCGACGTTGACACCCTTAAGCGAGTGGAGCTCCTGACTGAGCTTCGTGCGGGTGTCTACGACGTTCTTGTCGGCATCAACCTTTTACGAGAAGGACTCGACCTTCCCGAAGTGTCGCTCGTCGCGATTCTCGACGCGGACAAGGAAGGCTTCCTGCGCTCCCAGACTTCGCTGATTCAAACGATCGGTCGTGCAGCGAGAAACGTGTCGGGTGAGGTTCATATGTACGCGAACCAGATGACGGATTCGATGAAGCGCGCAATCGATGAGACAAACCGCCGTCGTGAAATTCAAGTGGCGTACAACACTGAAAACGGCATCGACCCCCAGCCACTTCGCAAGAGGATTGGTGACATCACAGACGTCTTGGCACGCGAGAAAGCCGACACCGAAGAGCTTCTTGGGTCTGCGAACAAGTCATCCGACATCCCCGTCATGCGGGTGGGCGCCGGAGAAGACGAGTTGGCAGAGTTGATCCGACAGCTCACGGAGCAGATGATGCAAGCTTCTGCTGAGCTGAAGTTCGAGCTTGCTGCCCGGCTCCGCGATGAACTAGTAGAGCTCAAGCGAGAGTTACGTCAACTCAACGAACACCGGGCTCGCTGAGCATCCTGGCAGGTCTCGCCTCTTAGACTAAAGCGTGCCTATCGAGAAGCCCCGGACCGATTCCGTCTTGACCGTTAAGGGTGCCAGGGTCCACAACCTTCAAGACGTCGACCTCACGATTCCTCGAGATTCTCTCGTCGTATTCACAGGGCTTTCCGGCTCTGGCAAGTCCTCGATGGCGTTCGACACCATTTTTGCGGAGGGCCAACGACGCTACGTGGAAAGTCTCTCGGCCTACGCAAGGCAGTTTCTTGGACAAGTCGATCGACCCGACGTTGACTTTATTGAGGGCTTAAGCCCGGCGGTTTCGATTGACCAGAAGTCCACCAACCGCAACCCGCGCTCCACGGTGGGAACCATCACCGAGATTCACGACTACATGCGCTTGCTCTGGGCCCGAACCGGGCAACCTCACTGCACCGAGTGTGGTGAACCGATTGTACGACAGACTGTGCAACAGATGGCAGATTCGCTGCTGGAGTTGCCCGAGGGGGAGAGGTTCCAAATTCTCGCCCCGATCGTCAGTCAGCGAAAAGGTGAGTTTGTCGACCTGATGGGTGGTCTTGTCACCAGCGGCTATTCCCGGGCCGTAGTAGACGGCGAACTGATTCAGCTGTCCAAGCCCCCGAAGTTGGCCAAGACGAAAAAACATGACATTGACGTGGTCGTAGATCGCCTCGTCATCGGAGACGATATCTCCGGACGCCTGGTGGATTCCTTGGAAACTGCACTTGGCCTCGCCAACGGAGTGATCAAGATTCAATTGGTGGATCGCGAAGGACCAGAAGCCACCCTTTTGAAGAGTGAACACCTCAGCTGTCCCAACGGTCACGCTGTCCGCTTGACTGAGGTCGAGCCTCGAACCTTCTCGTTCAATTCCCCATTTGGTGCCTGTGCCACCTGTTCGGGACTCGGTTTCAGCATGGCAGTAGACCCCGACATGGTCATCGGCGACGCCTCCCTGTCAATTGCCGACGGTGCAATCCTGCCGTGGACCCAATCGGGGAAGGGCCTCTACGGCTATTTCAAGAACCTCTTGGGCGGGCTGTCCCAAGACCTCGACTTCTCGCTCAACACCCCCTGGCAAGACTTGGATGAAGAAGTGCGCCAGGCGGTACTCCACGGCAACAACTTCGAAGTAGTCGTGAAGTGGCGAAACCGCTACGGACGAGACGTTAAGTATTCGACTGGCTTCGAGGGCGTACTGCCCTATATCGAACGCAAATACAACGAAACCGAGTCGGAGTGGTCTAAGCAGCGCTACGCAGAATACCTTCGAGAGATTCCCTGTTCTGCGTGCGGAGGGCAGCGCTTAAAACCGGAAGTCTTGGCGATTACGGTGTCCGGCCGGTCCATCTCAGAAGTATCCGACATGAGCCTCCAGGACTCATATGCCTTCATCACTGCACTGGATGTGTCAGAGCGTGACGCCCAGATTGCCGCCCCGATTCTGCGGGAGATCACTGCGCGCCTTAACTTCCTGCTCGAGGTGGGACTTGGTTACCTGACTCTCTCGCGGGCCGCCGGAAGTCTCAGTGGAGGAGAGGCTCAACGAATCCGCCTTGCGACCCAGATCGGATCGGGACTGACCGGCGTGCTCTACGTCCTCGACGAACCAAGCATTGGATTGCACCAGCGCGATAACAGGCGCCTAATTGACACCTTGGTGAAACTCAGGGACCTGGGCAACACCCTGATTGTGGTCGAACACGACGAAGAGACCATTAGGACCGCCGATTGGTTGGTGGATATCGGACCCGGTGCGGGCGAACACGGCGGTCGAATCGTCCATTCCGGCCCCGTAGCGTCGCTGAATAAGGCGAAAGAATCGATTACCGCTCAGTACTTGTCGGGTGATCTCGCGATTGTGAGTGAGCGGGAGGTGCGGCCCATCGATCCCGAGCGCACCATCACCGTGGTGGGTGCCAAAGAAAACAACCTCAAAGACATCGACGTGACTTTCCCCCTGGGGGTTCTCACCGCAGTGACCGGCGTCAGCGGCTCGGGCAAGTCCTCCCTGGTCAACGACATTTTGTACCGCTCCCTAGCGAATCGTCTCAACCGCGCTAAGCACGTTCCCGGCAAACACACCCGGATTGAAAATGTTGAACTCCTCGACAAAATCGTGCACGTGGACCAGGCACCCATTGGGCGAACTCCACGATCGAACCCAGCGACATACACCGGAGTGTTCGACAAAATTCGCGCACTTTTTGCCGAGACCCCCGAGTCAAAGATGCGGGGTTACCAACAGGGTCGCTTCAGCTTCAACGTCAAGGGCGGTCGCTGCGAGAACTGCTCAGGTGATGGAACCATCACCATCGAGATGAACTTCTTGCCTGACGTGTACGTCCCCTGTGAGGTGTGCCACGGAGCGAGATATAACCGGGAGACTTTGCAGGTTCACTACAAGGGCAAGACGATTGCTGATGTCCTTGACATGCCCATCGAGGAAGCAACCGAGTTCTTCGAACCCATCGGTGGCATTCACAGGTACTTAAAGACTCTGGTAGATGTCGGCCTTGGATACGTACGCTTGGGGCAATCCGCGACGACCCTCTCGGGCGGTGAAGCCCAGCGCGTCAAACTCGCGACGGAACTGCAGAAACGCTCAACGGGACGCACGATTTACGTCCTCGACGAGCCGACTACGGGCCTTCACTTCCACGACGTGAAAAAGCTTCTCGACGTACTCCAGGGTCTTGTGGATAAGGGCAACAGCGTCGTCGTGATTGAACACAACCTGGATGTCATCCGCTCAGCGGACTGGATCATTGACCTTGGTCCTGACGGCGGAGCCGGTGGTGGAACTCTCGTCACAGAGGGAACACCCCTCGACGTCTCTCGGCACCCTGAGTCTTATACCGGCGCTTTCCTCAAAGAGCTTTTGGAGAGCTAAGTGACTGGCGTTCCCTCCTGGCGTCCGGCCACGAGCGATATCCCGACACAACCTGGCGTGTATCGCTTCTACGACGCGCGTGGACGGGTGCTCTATGTCGGAAAGGCCAAGAACCTCCGCAACAGACTCACGTCCTATTTTGTGAAGCCAGAGCGACTCATCGAGCGCACGAGACGGATGGTTCAAACGGCCAGGACCGTTGACTGGACCGTCGTGCAGACTGAACGAGCTGCCCTTCAGCTGGAATATGCATGGATTAAGGAATTTCAGCCCGAATTCAACATTCGCTTTCGCGATGACAAGTCTTATCCGTACCTGGTGGTCACCGTCAACGATGAGATTCCTCGGGTTTTCCTCTCTCGTCGAAAAGACATCAAGGGGGCGAAGTATTTTGGCCCTTTCCAGAACTCCTGGGCGCTTCGTGACACACTCTCCACCTTGTTGAAAGCGTTTCCGGTGCGGTCGTGCACTCAAGGGGTTTATCAAAAGGCTAAGAAACAGGCTCGGCCTTGCCTCCTGGGCGACATCGGCAAGTGCGCAGCACCCTGCGTGGATCGCATCACCCCTGCCGACCACAAGGCCTTGGCACTTGGTCTTGCAAGCTTTATGGACGGGAGAGACGAGACGGTTCTCGACCGGCTTCGCTACGACATGGTCGAATCAGCAGAGCGCCTCGATTTCGAACGCGCAGCAAAATTACGAGACCGTATTGAGGCGATCGACACCATCATGATCAAGAACACCATGGTGCTCGAGGATCGCGTTGATGCCGACATTTTTGGGATTGCAAGCGACGAACTTCACGCTGCCGCTCATGTCTTCAGAGTGCGTGGCGGCCGAATTCGTCAGGCCAGAGGATGGGTGGTGGATATCGACCACCAACCGAGCCGCTCTGAACTCGTTGAATTGATCCTGCGTGACGGCTTCGACTCGCAATTCCCTCCTGCAAGAACGGTGATTGTCCCTGAGCTGCCCCACGATGTCGATATCTGGGAAGAGCGCCTTGCAGAGCTAAGATCTGGAGCGGGTGAGAAGGGTCGCGTGGAAGTGCGAAAGGCCAAGAGGGGCGACCTCGCGACTCTTGCTGATACGGTCCGAATCAACGCCGGTCAAACGCTGCAAAGCTACCTTTCGAAGCGCCAAACCGATGTCGTTGCCCGCACGGCAGCCCTTGCAGAACTCGCTGACTCCCTCGGCCTTGATGAAGCTCCTCTTCGGATCGAATGCTTTGACGTGTCGCATCTGGGCGGCGAGAACGCCGTGGCCTCGATGGTCGTGTTTGAAGACGG